>CAYRVM010000058.1:0-7659 GCA_964427575.1 uncultured Oscillospiraceae bacterium
ATCGCAAAAGTAAATTTCCCATTTGCTTACCATTCTCCTGACACCTCGCAATCAACAAAAGTAAAATCAGAATCTGCCTTCATAGTTCTGTCCATAAATTCTTTGTCATTAGACGCTTCAATCATCTTAGCATCGTATTGTTCATTTTTTTTAAGCACTAAATATTGCTCAACCGCTTCCCTGATTCCATAATTAATCGATGGGATTGAATCACTTGATACTAGTTCCTTTAATGAATCTACATATTCCAACGGAAGCACTGAAGTATATTTGATGTTGTTTACTGCTTTAGCCATAAAATCATCTCCTTTATGTTTTGATTGTAACATATGATGGTATATTTAGCAACCATTATTTGATGGTAATATATAAATTATTGATTTTTTTACCTGTATGATTATCTTTACTAATCTAAACATTTTTGTATTTGCTTTACTTTTGTAAAGCTTTTTGCTATAATGCATGTATCGAGTACGTGCATTATTATTGGAGGGGCGGAAATGGGCATCAAATATGATGGGCTTTTTGATTTATTAAAGGAAAAGAACGTTTCAAAAACGCAATTGCAAAAGAGATTGGGTTTATCTTCCACGACTTTGGCTAAATTATCCAAAAATGAAGCGGTGTCTATGAAGGTAATAGAAGATATCTGCAAGGATTTGAATTGTCAGCCTGGGGATATTATTAGCCTTGAAAACGAAAAGGCTGAGCCTAAGCTTTTGAAAATGTTGAAGGAAGAAAAGGATATGAAGCTGAAGGGCGGATTGTACCATTTGACCCAGATCAAACTCGCTTACAATTCGAATAGAATCGAGGGTAGCAAACTGTCTGAAGACCAAACGAGATACATTTACGAGACCAATACTATTGGCATGGAAGCTGATAAATCTACTAATATTGATGATATAATTGAAACCATAAATCACTTTCAGTGCTTTGAATATATGCTTGAGTGTGCCGGCGATGTCCTTTCGGAAACAATGATTAAGAATTATCACAAGATATTAAAGGGCAATACGTCTGATAGTCGAGTGGATTGGTTCAAGGTCGGGGATTATAAGACAAAAGCCAATATGGTTGGAGATAGCAAGACGACCCCGCCCGCGAAGGTTGGAAGCGAGATTGCCAAATTACTGTTTGAATATAATGCAAAGGAGACTATTACATTTGAGGATATCGTAGAATTTCACTATGATTTTGAGGCTATTCATCCTTTCCAGGACGGGAACGGCCGTGTAGGGCGAGTGATTATTTTTAAAGAATGCCTAAAGAACGGAATTACTCCATTTATTATTGAGAATGAGCAAAAGCAGTTTTATTATAGGGGATTGAAAGAATTTAAAAATGAAAAAGGGTTTTTGATGGATACTTGTTTGTCGGCGCAGGATGCGTATGCGGAGATTGTGAAGTACTTTGATGATAATATCCCAGTCAAGTAAGTTTTATAGTGGAACGATAGTTTGTTCCCTTTGGAGAAATATATGTCAGGATTGAAAGATGGTCTAACTTTTCAGAATAGCAAATCGGCTCAGGCGGTTGCGATGGCTGTGCTGGCGGCGGCGCTGTACGGGGTGAGTGCGCCGGTCGCTAAATTGCTGCTTGTTGAAATACCGCCGACTCTTATGGCCGCGCTGCTGTACCTGGGCGCGGGCTTTGGAATGGCCATAATTCTTGTGGTCCGGGGCTTAAGCCGTGCGAAGCAGACTGAGGCTAAGATTACCAGTCGTGAGCTGCCCTATGTGGTGGGTATGATTGTCCTCGATATTATGGCCCCCATTTTCCTGATGCTTGGGCTGTCTATGACCACTGCCTCCAATGCATCCCTCCTCAACAATTTCGAAATCGTCGCAACTTCCCTTATCGCTTTGTTTGTATTCAAAGAAGCCATCGGCAAGCGAATGTGGATTGCAATCGCCCTTATTACTTTTTCCAGTATCATTCTATCCGTTGAGGATCTCTCCAGTTTTGCGTTTTCTATCGGTTCGATTTTCGTTCTTGCCGCCTGTCTCTGCTGGGGTCTGGAAAACAATTGCACTAGGATGCTTTCTATTAAAGATCCCCTCCAAATCGTTGTTATAAAAGGCTTTGGTTCCGGCATAGGTTGCCTAATAATTTCAATAGTTCTACATGAATTCAGCAATAACGTTCCATATATATTGGTTGCCCTCGGACTAGGTTTTCTCTCCTACGGATTTGGCATCTTTTTATACATATCTTCCCAGCGCGAGCTCGGCGCTGCAAGGACTAGCGCGTACTATGCGGCCGCCCCCTTTATCGGAGTTATCATTTCCTGGATAGCCTTACATGAGAAAATTACAGGGTCTTTCCTGATTGCCCTAACAATAATGTTGGTAGGCGCCTACCTAGCAATTTCCGAAAAGCACGGCCACTCCCATCTCCACGAAGAAATAACCCACGAACACATGCACGACCATAACGACCTGCACCACGACCATGTGCATATGGACTTGCTCCTCGGTCATGCGCACGAAGCTCTCGGCCCGCACTCTCACATACACACCCACCAGACTATGGTTCACCAGCACACCCACACCCCAAACATTCACCACCGCCACACACACTAGCCAATTTTATATTATAACGAATCACTACACCCATATTTTTAATTTGTAACATAATCTATTGCCCCCCTATCAGTAATCTAAAACGCTTTTATTAAATTTTCATATTTCCTAAATGTGCAATTATGTATAATAGAGTTAATATTAAAATTAAGTTAGGAATATAATAAATGAGCATCGAAAGAGTTAAACAATATTTTGCAGATAACAATCTTCCTTTGGAAGTTATAGAATTTAAAATTAGCACGGCGACAGTTGAACTGGCGGCGCGGGCGTTAGGAGTGGAGCCCGGGCGGATCGCGAAGACCATGGCTCTGAGGCTGAAGGGATCGGATATCCTAATCCTAGCCAAAGGCGATGTGAAACTGGACAACCGCAAGTTCAAGGATCAGTTCGGCGAGAAGGCAAAGTTCATCGGGCTCGAGGACGTCGAAGCTGCAACAGGCCATCCCGTAGGCGGTGTCTGCCCCTTCGGCCTAACCAAGCCTCTTCAGATCTACCTTGACCAATCCCTTCAAGTCTTCGACTATGTTTTCCCAGCCGGCGGCGGCCCAAACACAGCAGTGAAAATAGACGTAGACTTTCTCCAAAAAATAACCGCCGCCACATTCATCGACGTCTGCACCGAGGTTGTGTAATATTCAATATAAGTATTAAAGTGAAGATTAAATATTTTAACATTCATTTGGGGCCTCTAAATGAATGTTAATTGAGCTAATCTTCATTTAAGCTCTTGATATGAAGATTAAATTATATTATAATCACTTATAGGCATAAAACGAAGGGGTGAAAACATGGATACGAGAGCAGGTAAAAAGTTTAAACAAGGAAGTGGAAATGCAGAGTATTTCTGCTTTGTTCCTGCGGAGCTTCCCCCATATAATCCACCAATTAAATACGATGATGATTTGGTATATTTAATTTCTGAAGCAAACAGATTTATTGGCAGGCTTGATGAAGTTACTGATAATCTTATTTCACCGAGCTATTTTATTTATATGTATGCTCGTAAAGAAGCAACTTTGTCTTCACAGATTGAGGGTACTATGGCAACATTTTCAGATCTTATTAAGGCTGAAGCTGGTATGGGTGATGAAGTCCCAAATGACGTTCAAGAAATTGAAAATTATATTAAAGCAACAAAATACGGTTATGAAAGATTGGAAACTCTTCCACTTTCTCTCCGACTTATCAGGGAGACACACGCTATCCTAATGGAAGGTGTTCGTGGTGAAAATAAAACTCCAGGTGAATTTCGAAAGTCGCAAAATTGGATTGGTGGTTATTCCATAAATACTGCCACATATATTCCGCCATCTATTCAATATTTAGACGAGTGCCTAGACAAATTCGAAAAATTTATGCATACAAATGATAGGATCTCACCTTTAGTAAAAGCGGCCCTTATCCATAGCCAGTTTGAAATGATTCACCCTTTTTTAGACGGGAATGGTCGAGTAGGAAGACTTTTAATTGCATTTTATATGGCCTCCAATGATATTTTGCATAAACCAACTCTTTATCTTTCTAAGTTTATTAAAATGAATCAACAAGCATACTATGAATGCCTTACAAATATACACGCAAAGGGTGACTACGAAACTTGGATTAAATTCTTTTTAAATGGTGTGATTGAAACTTCTAAAGAGGCTGTTGAAATTGCTAGATATATTACCACTTTGCGGGATGATGATTTACACAAAATTAATGTTCTTGGTAGGATAAGTGAGAACGCTTTGAAAATTTTTGAAGGTCTTTTTGATAAGCCAACAATAAGCATTGAAGAAGCGACTGATAAACTTGGGATTAGTGTTTCAAGTAGTACAAGATTGCTTGATAAGCTTTGTGATATTGGAATATTAACCAATTTTGAGAATAGAAAACGTAAAAAGGTTTTCATCTATAAAGCATATATGGATGCCTTTAATAGAGAATAATTAATGGGGGAAACACATGGAAAATTTCGTTTTTAAGAACACGACTGCAATTATCTTTGGGAAGGATACACTCTCTCAGGTTGGGCAATTGTCAAAACCGTATGGGAAGAAAGTTCTTCTGGTTTATGGCGAAGGCTTTGTGAAAAGGACCGGGATTCTTGACAAGGTCAAAGCCTCTTTGGTGAAGGAAGGCCTAGAAATTATTGAGTTCCCAGGAGCAATGCCGAATCCAGTTCTGTCCCACGTGCAAAAGGGCATAGCCCTATGTAAGGAAAAGCAGGCCGACTTCATACTGGCTGTCGGCGGCGGCAGTGTCATCGATGTGGCCAAGGCGATCGGAGTCGGAGCTCTTTATGACGGTGATGTCTGGGATTTGTTTGATATGGTGACCTCGGCCAAGGAGACGCTGCCAGTCGGTGTTGTATTGACTGTGCCTGGGACGGGGAGCGAGTCCAGCAACAGTAGCGTTGTTACGAACGAGCGGACTTTGGTAAAGCGAGGGCTCAACGACGATGTGATCAGACCGGTTTTTGCCATAATGGATCCCGAGCTTTCTTACTCCCTGAGCAGTTACCAGACTGCCTGTGGCGTTGCCGATGCAATGTCTCACGTTATGGAGCGTTACTTCACAGCCACTGAAAATGTAGATTGTACAGATCGTATGTGCGAAGCACTACTTCTTAGTCTTATAAAAAATGGTCCCCTAGCAATATCAAAACCCAATGATTACAATGCCCGAGCTGAAATCTTACTTGCCAGCAAGTTTGCCCACGACAATACCGTTGGGGTAGGCCGAACCGGCGACTTTTCAACTCACAGTATTGGCCATCAGCTTTCAGCATTTTATGGCATGGCCCACGGAGCCTCCGTTGCCTTGATCTTCATTGCCTGGATGTCCTATGTCTACAAACACGATCTGAAACGGTTCGTCCAGTTCGCCGTCCGCGTCTGGGGCGTCAACCCTTCTGACTACAATTCCGAATCGGAGCCCAGTCCTGAAAGCAAGCTCGAATCTGATCCCAGCTCAAAATCCAACTCAGACTCAGACCAAAGCTCCAAAACCGCCCAATCCCGCATCGCCCAAGAAGGCATCCAGCGAACCGCCGACTTCTTCAGAAACCTCGGCCTTGAGCTCAGCCTCTCCGAAGCCGGCGTCCCCACCTCCAGCTTCCACGAGATGGCAGAAAAAGCCACCTCAATGTCAGGTGGCATAATTGGCAATTTTATTAAATTGAATACAAGTGATGTGGAAAACATATATCGTCTAGCCAAATAAACATATTTTATATTTTCGACATAGATACTTAATAAGACGCCTTATTATAGTAAATATAAAATATCACTTTATAATTTGCTTATTTTTCTTTACATATAAAGAATTGTATGCAATAATCGAAGTAATCGGAAGTATCTTTATTTTATCTCCAACTATCTTCATTTATGAAGAATTATTCTCATAAATTAAAGGGGTGAATGTAATGGTTGGTTACGCCGAACTATCAAAACTTGATACATTTTCAATGGAAGATGTATTTAAACTTGTTGGCAACAAGAAAACAGCCTCTTCACTTGTTCTTAGGCTTACAAAAAATGGATGGGTTAAGAGAATAAAAAATAATTTGTACTCTTGCGTTAATCCCGTAGATGGCCGAGTTGCTACTTCAAAATATCACATAGCTTGTGCTATAAATGAATCTGCTTATATTTCACATCATTCGGCCTTTGAATATTATGGTATGGCCAATCAAGTCTATTATGAAATGTATGTATCTTCCAATGTACGGTTCAAAGATTTTGAATTTGAGGGAATAACCTACCGATATGTCTCTTCGAAATTAGAGTTGGGTATTGTTTCGCCAAGAAATACTCAAGGAATAAGAGTTACATCATTAGAGAGAACTGTTATCGATGGAATAAAAGATTTTGAGAAAATAGGTGGCTTCGAAGAACTCTTGCAGTGTCTTTCTCTAACTACATACATGGATGAAAAGCAATTAATATCAATTTTAGATGCCTATGACAATAAGTTTCTTTATCAGAAGACTGGCTATATATTTAACCATTTTAAGGATGATTTGAAAATATCCGAGGATTTCTTAAATTATTGCAAAAGCAAAATGGGTAAAAGCACTCGATACCTTGCAAGTAACCGCGGAACTTACTCAAGCGAATGGAGATTAGTAGTCCTTGAGAGCTTGTTTGATATTTATGATGTAGGAAGTGATTTGATTGTTTAATTATGCGTGGAAGACCCGAGGCAATTAGGTCTTAGTTCTTCAGCATTTCCCCAAGTTCCTCTTTGATCTGCTTTCTAAGGGCGGCAGGGGCGATTACCTTTGCCATGCTCCCGAGGCTCAGCACCCAAGAGATTAGCTCTGGGGTGTTTTCCATTTTGGCGCTCAAGGTTACATTGCCTTCGTTATCTTCTGAGATTTCCTGGTCGTCTCCCCAGATGCGTTCGCGCACATAATTGGATAGAGGTGGCGAGATTTTAATTTCCACGTCCATTTTTTCGCCCTTAAATATCTGATACTTCCCAATATGATCCCTTAAATTGAAGCCCGATGGAAGTTCAAAGTTCTCTTCCAAAAGTTCAAAGTTCAAAATTCTTGAAAGCTTGAATTCGCGAATTTCATTTCTCAGTTCGCAATAGCCTATGCAGTACCAGGCATTCTTGTATGCAACTAACCCGTATGGATGAATGGTTCGGTAAGTCTTTTCGTTCCTATTTGAAAAATATACAATTTCAACTTTTTTCTTCTCAATCATTGCGGCATTAAACTGCAAATATTGATCCTTCTGATTCCGTTGATCGTTTCTGACTCTTTCTTCCTGATAATAAATCATGTTTGATTCACAGATTTCCATGTGTATATCGCCTGCGGTGACAATCTTATCCACCGCGAAGTTAAACTCTCTGTTAAAGACGTATTTGGGGTCTCTGGCGAGGTAATCCCTGGCAGTCACAAGGGCGTTTATTTCCTCATCATTAAGTACTGGAACTTATTCTGCATTATTT
Organism: uncultured Oscillospiraceae bacterium; assembly: GCA_964427575.1. GTDB lineage: Bacteria > Bacillota > Clostridia > Peptostreptococcales > Anaerovoracaceae > JBAWWY01. The sequence continues at coordinate 7,539 of CAYRVM010000058.1, forward strand.
TCTGCAATCGGATATACTTTTGGTGGAAGTGGTTCTTCTTTTAGTGTTCCAGACTTAAGAGGTGAATTCCCAAGAGGATGGGATGATGGTCGTGGAATTGATAGTGCAAGAGTTTTTGGAT
>CAYRVM010000058.1:7669-8565 GCA_964427575.1 uncultured Oscillospiraceae bacterium
ATTTCCTCATCATTGAGTACTGGAACTTTCAATATGCATTCTTGAGGAGCATAGTATCCACCATATTTTCCTGAGGTGCTTTCGATATATATTCCTGCTAGCTCTAGGTCACTTTTATACTCTCTGACCATGCGCTGTGAAACTTCCAACTTGTCGGCTATCTCCTGAGTTTTCATCAACTCACCATTTCTGGCTTGAAGCATAAACAACATCCTAAGGCAATTGCTCACTCTACTCATATGATTTCTCCTCTTCCCAACCGGCACAAGCTGGCGCAAATATTTGATTTTTTAATCGTTTTAAATCAAGCTGAATAATTCTAAAACATATAATCAATGACTTTTATATCTCCATATGTGTATTATAACAGATATTGCGGCAATATTCCGGCAGGTAAGGCTGTATTAAGTAAAGTATCCCAATTAGTTAATTTCGTATATAATTTATATAAATATATTGAAATATTGAAGTATTTATCGACATTGGCTCGTTTAAGATATTAGGAGGCTTGAGAAGTCGACTGGAATGGAGGTGAGGATCATACTGAAAAATAAAGATGAAGTTTTGACTGAGTGTATGGAAAGTTATTCCGGTTTGATTTTCACAATCTGCTATTCGATGACGAGAGACCATTTTGAGGCGGAGGATCTGGCGCAAGACACCTTCATCTCAGCTTATAGGAATCTAGAAAATTTCGATGGCATTAATATGAAAGCCTGGCTGACGACTATCGCAGCAAACAAATGCAGGGACTATTTAAAAAATTCGTCAAGAAAGACAACCCCCTCACCGGATGAATCTTTCTTGGAATTAAAAGATACTGGTCCCTTGCCTGAAGAAAGTTTGCTCAGAAAAGATTCAGAAAAGCGATTGGTTAATATTTGCAGGAAACTCAA
>CAYRVM010000059.1:0-8486 GCA_964427575.1 uncultured Oscillospiraceae bacterium
AAATAGCAAGCTTTGCTCTTGGGTCAGCCTTATTTTTACTAGTATTGATTCTTAAATTACCTTACCCTATTGAATTCGGCATTTACTTCACAAGTTACATACTAGTAGGCGGAGAAATTCTTGTAAGGGCATTTAAAAACATTCTAAAAGGACAAATATTCGACGAAAATTTTTTAATGTGCATAGCAACCTTAGGAGCTTTTGCAATACAAGCCTTACCAGAAGGTGTTACCGTAATGCTCTTTTATCAAATTGGAGAGTTTTTCCAGGATGCGGCAGTTAATAATTCTCGGAAATCTATAACGGCATTAATGGATATAAGACCAGACTATGCTAACTTAATAAAAGGCGATTTAATTAGCAAAATTGCACCAAACGAAGTGAAAATCGGGGATATTATTCTTGTAAAACCAGGAGAAAGAATACCGCTAGATGGGAATATTATTGCTGGGGTCTCATCGCTTGATATGTCGGCTTTGACGGGTGAGTCAAAACCTCGTGAAGTTGAAATCGGGGATGAAGTTTTATCTGGATCCGTCAATAAAAATGGAATTCTAACGATTGAAGTAAAGAAATTATTTGGAGAATCCACGGTTTCTAAAATTATAGAGTTGGCAAGAAATGCAAGCAGTAAAAAGGCACCTACGGAAAAGTTCATAACAAAATTCGCAAGATATTATACGCCGGTGGTTGTATTTGTTGCCCTTGGTATGGCTTTCATGCCACCAATTATAATACCAGGCGCAAACTTGTCGGATTGGGTATATAGAGCACTGATTTTCTTAGTTGTTTCTTGCCCGTGCGCGCTCGTAATATCAATTCCATTAGGATTCTTCGGAGGAATTGGGCTTGCATCAAAAAATGGCATATTAGTGAAAGGCGGAAATTATCTAGAAGCATTAAAGCACGTTGATACAGTGGTTTTTGACAAGACAGGAACATTAACTAAAGGAGTATTTAAGGTTACAAAAGTTGTAAGTACATCCGATGAAACCGAAGAAAATATACTAAAATATGCTGCATATGCAGAAAGATACTCTTCCCACCCAATAGCGATATCAATTATTAAAGAATATGGAAAAGAATTCATAAATAACGACCTTGGCCAGTACGATGATATCCCAGGGTTTGGTATTAAATTGAAATTTGAGGGCAAGGAAATATTACTTGGAAATGAAAAATTAATGCTAAAAGAAAAAATCTCATTTCAGCAAATCGATGTCATCGGGTCAGCTGTTTATTTGGCAATAGAAAACAAATATAAAGGCTATTTGATAATTTCAGATGAGGTTAAAGAGGATTCGAAAACTACAATTCAAAGCTTAAAAATGCTTGGGGTTAGAAGAATAGTTATGTTGACAGGCGACAGCTTCGATGAGGCAGAAAGTATTGCAAGAGAGCTAGGAATACAAGAATTTTATTCGGGTTTACTTCCTCAAGATAAAGTTGAGAAACTTGAAATTATAAACAAGGAAATGAAAGCAAACAATTCCAAAGGCAAGCTTCTATTTGTTGGAGATGGAATAAATGATGCACCGGTACTTAGCTTAGCAGATGTCGGAATAGCGATGGGTGGAATAGGTTCAGATGCTGCAATTGAGGCTGCAGATGTCGTAATCATGAATGACGAGCCATCAAACATTGTAAGAGCTATTAGAATTGCAATGAGAACTAATCGAATCGTTTGGCAAAATATATTTTTCTCTTTCGCAGTGAAGGGAATAGTGCTTATATTGGGAGCCGGTGGATTAGCTACAATGTGGGAAGCCGTTTTTGCAGATATAGGAGTTGCTTTGATAGCGATATTGAATGCGATGAGAGTTTTAAATACAAAGAAAATTTAACAAAAAATTAAAGTTATTTCTAATAATTAAAATTTAGAGGTGAAAAAATGATTAAAGTTGGAGAAAAAGCAATTGAAATTCAATTAAACGACAAGGATGGCAAACTAGTTAAACTTTCAGATTTCTTAGGGAAGAAAGTTGTTGTATATTTTTATCCAAAAGACGACACACCCGGATGCACAATAGAAGCTTGCTCCTTTAGAGATGCTTACGATGAATTGCTCGAAATGAATGCAGTTGTCATAGGTATTAGTGGCGATAGTACGAAGTCTCATATTAATTTTGGTAGGAAATACAATCTACCATTTTATTTATTGTCTGATGAGAATCATGCAATTACAGAAGCATATGGAGCTTGGGCTGAAAAGTCCATGTTCGGAAAGAAGTATATGGGGATTCAGAGGGCTACGTTTATTATTGATGAAAAGGGCATTGTGGCGAAAGTATTCCCAAAAGTATCGCCAACAAAGCATATAGATGAAGTCATTAAGGCATTGCAGGGGATAAAATAATATTGGAATAAGAAATTCGATTCAAGGTGTTGACTTAAAAAAACTAATATGATATAAATTAATTAGCACTCGCAATATGAGAGTGCTAATTATCATTAATGGAACATTCACTACTAAGGAGGAGAACAAAAGTGGCTAAAAAACAATTTAAATCAGAATCAAAGAGACTTTTAGACTTGATGATTCACTCCCTCTACTCAAACAAAGACATTTTTTTAAGAGAGCTAATCTCTAATGCGAGTGATGCAATTGACAAGCTTTACTATAAAGCCCTAACAGATACTAATATGAATTTTGACAAGGCTGATTTTTTTATCCAAATAAGCTTTAATAAGGCTGACAGAATTCTCAGCATAACCGATACTGGGATAGGCATGAGCAAGGAGGAACTTGAGCAAAACTTGGGGACTATTGCAAAGAGCGGCTCTTTGGATTTTAAGGATGCAAATGAAAAAAAGGATGGCATTGATATCATTGGACAATTTGGGGTAGGTTTTTACTCCTCATTCATGGTTTCTGACCAGGTAACAGTTATTAGTAAGGCTCTTGGTAGCGATATTGCTTATAAATGGGAATCATTTGGAGCTGATGGATATACAGTTGAAGAATGTGAAAAGACTCACGTTGGGACGACAGTATTATTAAAAATTAAAGAAAATGACGAAGAAGAAAAATATGATCAATATTTGGAAGAATATAGATTAAAAAGCATTATAAAGAAATACTCTGACTTTATCAGATACCCAATTAAAATGAACGTTGAGAAATCAATTCCTGTTGAAGGTTCTGACAAAGACTTTGAAACTAAAATCGAAGAGGTTACTATCAATAGTATGGTACCAATCTGGAGAAGAAATAAATCAGAATTAACCGATGAGGATTATGATAATTTCTATAGCGAAAAGCATTATAATTTTGACAAACCAATAAAACATATTCACGTTCACGTTGATGGTGCTGTAACATACGATTCAATAATGTTTATTCCAAGCAAGACACCTTACGATTATTATACCAAAGATTATGAGAAAGGCTTGGAGCTTTACTCATCAGGTGTTCTTATCATGAATAAATGTGCAGATCTTCTACCGGACTATTTCAGCTTTGTTAAGGGTATGGTAGATTCAGAGGATCTTAGCTTGAACATATCTAGGGAGCTATTACAACATAACAGACAACTTACATTAATTGCTAAAAACTTAAAAACGAAAATCAAAAATGCCCTATTAGAAGTTCTGAAAAATGATAGGAGCGCATATGAAGAATTCTTCAATGCTTTCGGAAGGCAATTGAAATTTGGAGTATATGATAATTTTGGCAGTGAAAAGGAAATGCTTACTGATCTGATACTTTTCTTTTCATCGAATGAGGATAAATTAGTTAGTTTGGATGAATATGTTGAAAGAATGAAAGAAGGACAAAACAAAATTTATTATATCTCTGGAGAGTCAATAGAAAAAATTAAAAAGCTACCTAAGACTGAATGGGCTTTAGATAAGGGATATGAAATTCTATATCTAACTGAAGAAATTGATGAATTCGCAATTAAGATTTTAATGCAATATAAAGACAAGGAATTCCAATCGTTGTCCGGAGCAGATTTAATAGATGAGAGCGAAAATGAAAAAGCTGAAGACAAGCAAGAAGAGGAAAATTTAGTTAAGCTTTTCTCTAAGATGAAAGAAATACTTGCAGGTGAAGTTTCCGATGTTAGAGCTTCAAAGAGACTTAAGTCTCATCCTGTTTGTTTGACAAACGAGGGTGAACTCTCGATTGAGATGGAAAAGATTCTTAACTCAATGCCTAACAATAGTAATATTAAAGCGGATAAAGTCCTAGAAATAAATAAAGAGCATATAGCTTTTGCAGCCTTGAAAAGTGCTTTTGAAAAAGATGATGATAAGTTTGCACTTTATACAAAACTGCTATTTAGCCAGGCTCTTCTATTAGAAGGTCTTACAGTTTCAGATCCATTAGAATTTGCAAACGAAATCTGCCAACTTATGAAATAATAAAATATAGGATTAAACGGTTATAAGCATGCAGACTTCATCACAGTTTGGAAATTTTGAGCAATTGATACAATCGCGCCAAACTTTATGCGGCATCGTGTCTTTGCTAATCTCTAAAAAACCAAGTTTACCGAAAAAAACAGGTTGATAAGTTAATGTGAAAACCTTTGGGATACCAAGGGTTTTTGCTTCTCCTAGAAAAAACTCTACCAACTTTCTCCCAACGCCCATACCGAAGAAATCCTCTTTAACAGCTAATGTTCTAACTTCAGCTAGGTCATTCCAAAGGATATGTAAGGCACCAACTCCTATAATCTCATTATTATATTCAAAAATTGCAAAATCTCTAATATACTCATACAAGACGCTCCTAGATCTTGGCAGCATAAGTTCTTTCTGAGCATAATAGTTTACCATTTCGTGGATTATTTCTACATCGGTAAGGTTAGCTTTCCTTATTTTAATACTATCATTATTAATTACCATATGTTTTAAACTCCCAACATAAATTATTTGATTGCCTATTATTTAAGCATTTGACTATAAAAATGATTGTAACAAAAAATGAATAATAATGCAACAATAATTATAAATATGCATAATTAAATTTCGAGATAAAATATAGCAAAAAAAATATTATCTAGACAATAAATTAATCTTGTGGTACTATCATGTCTAAGAATATTTAACCTTTTAAAATAGTCCAGAGAGGCGATAAGGGTTGATACTATCAAAATGAATTTTGCATTCGGAAACGAAAAGCAAAATATTGAGATTTATCAAAAAGCTACTTATAGCCTCCCGAGGATTTTGGGAGGCTTTATTATTTAACTTTGAGGAGGTGGAATTATAATGGAAGACAAGGCAGTTATCATGGATGAATCAGCGATGATGAGAGCCCTTTCAAGGATATCCCATGAAATTATTGAAAGAAATAAAGGGATTTCCGACTTGGCAATTATTGGAATCCAAAGAAGAGGTGTTCCTCTTGCCAATATGATTGCAGAAAAAATATTGGAAATAGAGGGTGCTAAAATTAGGGTTGGGATACTTGATATCACATTTTACAGAGATGATTTAAGTTTGCTATCAGAACATCCCGTAGTAAAAGGGACTGAAATTGACTTCTCTGTTAATGGGATGAAAATCATTCTTGTGGACGATGTGCTATTTACTGGGAGAACTGTCAGAGCAGCAATCGAGGCAATCATGGATCTCGGAAGACCTGACAATATTCAATTAGCAATACTTGTAGATCGGGGACATAGGGAGCTTCCAATCAGAGCTGACTACGTTGGAAAGAATGTACCAACATCAAAGAATGAAGTTATACATGTTAAATTAAAAGAATACGATGGCATCAATTCCGTAGATATTGCAGATATTGAATAAATAAGGATAAAAATCCTTATTTTTTTTTAGCTTTTTAGTCACAAAATATTTAATAAAGGAGAGATTGAAAAATGCAGTTAAAATCAAAAGATTTATTAGGGATAAAAGAGCTTTCCATTGATGAAATTGAGCTAATTTTGGAAACAGCCGAAACAATGAAACATGTAATAATGTCAAAAAATAAGAAAACATCGCATTTAGTTGGAAGATCGATAATAACACTATTTTACGAGAACAGTACAAGAACGAGACTTTCGTTCGAACTTGCGGCTAAATTCATGAGCGCAAATGCGGCGAACATCTCAGCTTCTTCAAGCAGCGTGAGTAAGGGTGAGACTTTAATTGACACAGGAAGAACTATTGATGTTATGGGAACAGACGTTGTCATAATAAGGCATGAGATGTCAGGGGCGCCGCATCTGCTAGCAAGGAATATAAAGGCATCGGTTATAAACGCTGGCGATGGAATGAACGAACATCCGACGCAAGCTCTTTTGGACATGTTTACGATGAAAGAAAAATTTGGAAAAATTGAGGGGCTTAAGATTGCTATAGTAGGAGATGTTTTACACAGCAGGGTAGCAAGAAGTAATATATGGGGGCTTAAAAAACTAGGAGCAAATATTAATATATTTGGCCCAACGACATTGATACCAAAGGGGATTGATGAAATCGGAGTGAATAATTGCAGGAATTTGGAAGAAGCAATAAGAGATGTGGACGTGGTAATGGGATTAAGGGTTCAAATGGAAAGACAGAGTAAATGCATGTTCCCATCAGCAAGAGAATATGCAAAGTTCTTTGGAGTTGATGACGGAATTATTAAGTATGCTAAACCTGGAGCTATGATAATGCATCCGGGACCTGTAAACAGAGGAATGGAGTTAACTTCAAGTCTTGTTGATTCAGAATGCTCAGTAATTGATGAGCAGGTAACCAATGGAGTCGCTATAAGAATGGCTATATTATATCTGCTAATGAGGAGGGATGCTTAATGAGCTTGATTATTAAAAATGTTAAAATTGTCAACCCTGACAGTATTTGTGAAAGCTTTAATGACATCTATATTGAAGCTGGTAAAATAGTAGAAATCTCATCAAATATTAAAAGAGAATCAGATGAAATAATCGAAGGCAACGGAGCATATATTCTCCCTGGCCTAATTGATCCACATTGCCATCTTAGGGATCCTGGGTTTGAGTACAAGGAAGATATTGTCTCTGGAACCAAAGCAGCGGCTATGGGAGGTTTTACCTCAGTTGCCTGTATGGCAAACACGGAGCCTGTAGCAGATAATCAGGCAGTAATTAGTTACATTAAGAATAAGGCTCAAGATGAGGGTTTTGTTAATGTATATCCAATCGGAGCATTGTCTAAAGGTTTGAACGGTTTAGAAATGGCTGAAATAGGTGACTTAAGAGAAGCGGGAGCTATTGCAATATCTGATGATGGAAAACCAGTAAATTCTGCAGCATTGATGCTTAAAGCACTTCAATACTCAACATACTTTGAAATGCCTATAATAAGCCACTGCGAAGACATTAGTCTTTCGGCGGATGGGTTGATGAATGAAGGATTGGTTTCCACGCTTCTCGGATTAACTGGTATACCTTCAGCGTCTGAGGAAGTTATGGTTTCAAGAGATTTGATCTTAGCAGAATATACAAAAGCGAAGCTTCACATTGCACACGTAAGCACTAAGCTATCAGTAGATTTAATTAGGGCAGCCAAGAAGAGAGGAGTCAATGTTAGTTGTGAGACATGTCCACATTACTTTACATTGACTGAAGAAGCCTGCGAAGATTTCAATACCTTTGCAAAAGTTAACCCTCCTCTTCGAAGTGAAGAAGATAGACTCGCAATTATTGAGGGCATTGTGGATGGAACTATTGATATGATAAGTACGGACCATGCGCCACACCATATTGATGAAAAGAATGTGGAGTTCAAGCTTGCTTTAAACGGAATGATCGGATTTGAAACTGCACTCTCACTAGGCATAACAAAGCTGGTTAAAAGTAAATTCATAGGGCTAAATGACTTAGTCAGAATAATGAGTACAAATCCAGCCAAACTCTTCAATCTTAAGAAAGGGTTAATCAAAGAAGATATGGATGCTGATTTGATAATAATCGACATGGATAATGAATATATAATTGATAAATCAAAATTCCAATCAAAGTCAAGAAATACGCCTTTCGATGGTTATAAGGTTTTCGGAAAAATAAATCATTCAATTATAACAGGTAAAATAATCGTAAAGGATGGGGAAATAAAATGTTCATTAAAGAATTAATTGATAAAATTATTGAGAAAAATAATCCGTCCGTCGTCGGCCTTGATCCTGATATAGCATATGTCCCAGAATTTATTATTAAAAAGGCGTTTAAAGAATATGGAGAAAATCTTGAAGGCGCGGCAGCATGTATTTTGGAATTTAACAAACAACTTATCGATGAGCTTCATGATATTTTCCCTGCAGTAAAACTGCAACTAGCATATTATGAGCAATACGGAATTCCTGGAATTCAAGCTTTTCAATCAACTATTGATTATGCTAGGAGCAAGAAATTATTAGTTATAGGAGATGGAAAGAGAAATGATATAAGCAGCACGGCAAAAGCATATTCCAATGCATTTCTTGGCAAGACACAAATTAGGAAAGGACTTAAACTGCCAGTTTTCGACTGCGATGCCCTAACAATAAATCCTTATCTAGGAATAGA
>CAYRVM010000060.1:0-8457 GCA_964427575.1 uncultured Oscillospiraceae bacterium
TTGCCATTGAGATAACACCTCTATCGTGGGTCAACAGATTTTGGTGACCATTGGAATTAAACTCACCTTTGATGCAATACCCAGGGCCGCCCATTCCAGTGCCATTTGGGCATCCACCTTGAATCATAAAGCCCTTAATAACTCTGTGAAAAATTAGCCCGTTATAATATCCGCTTTGTACTAAAGAAATAAAATTGTTAACTGTATTTTCTGCAATTTCTGGAAATAATTCTATCTCAATTTTATCCCCATTTTCCATTTCTATTGTTGCTGTTGGATTGTTCATTTTTATACCCCTCCATTAATTTTCTTGGTAGCTTATTCTATAATGCGAGTCGAAAATAGTAAAGGACAAATAAGATTTATCTCGGTAAATTGTCTTTTTGGGTTTGACTTTTTTGTAATATTATTGTAACATAGCGAAGTTAGTAAAAAAATAAGGGGGTTGAGATAGTTTAAAATTATCGAAAAAATAACTTATGAGCATTAAAGAAAAAATGAATTTTGACAAAAGTAAAATCGCATTAAATAGATTTTTTATATATATAAATGAAAAATTTAATAAAGTAAACAACAAAGCAAAGCTTTCTATAGGAGGAGTTACTCTGGCTCTTGTGCTATTATTTATAGTATTGGCGGTCAACAATTCCAATGGTATCTATTCGCTTTCCGTTGATGGAAAAGATCTTGGATATGTAGATAGCACAAAACAAGTTGGGAATATTATTTCTCAAGAAAAAGATAAAATACTTACAGAATTCCCAAAAGAATCAGTTATCTTCGATCAAAAGAGAGTTTCTATGCTTAAGGTTGATTTAGCAGAAGAAGATGTTAAATTCCTTTCGGATGATGAAATTGCATTAATATTTTCTGATAGAAAATTATACTCGAAAAATGCCTGGGTAATAAAGGTTGATGGAAAAAGCGTTGTTTCTGCAAATAGCAAGGAAGATGCTAATTTAATAATTGAAGGAATAAAATCTAATTATAAATCTAAAGACTCTGAGTTATTGAGTGCTTCTTTCAAACAGAAGGTAGAAATAGCAAATGAATTGAGTACAGTTGATTTGATTATGAAGGTTGAAGATGCTAAGGAATACATTCTAACTGGCACTAAAGAAGCAAAGACTTATACTGTTAAATCTGGAGATACTATGTGGGACATAGCGGCAAGCGTAAATATGAGCCCTTATGAGCTCCAAGCAGCAAACCCAGGATTCGAACCTGATAAGTTGAAAATTGGACAAGTATTATATATGTATGAGAAAAAGCCTTTTGTAAATATTTTAACCGTTGAGAAAATTGCGGAAACAAAAGATATTCCATTTACGACAATTTATGAAAACTCAAAGACTTTATATAAAGGTGATATAAAAGTTAAGACTGAAGGAATTTACGGCAAAGAAAAAGTAGTGGCTGAAATCACCAAAGAAAATGGTGCCTGGGTAGCTACAAAAGTCATTAGCACTCAAACAGTCTCAGAACCAAAAGCTGAAATAGCTTTCAAAGGGACTAAGTTGCTTTCATCGTTTGTTGGATCTGGTTACTTTATATCTCCGATTGGTTCAGCAGGATCGATATCGTCATATTTTGGAGCAAGTAGAGGTGGCGGTTCGAGAAGCCATACAGGAATAGATATCGCAGCGCCAAAAGGAACTCCAATTAAGGCGGCTGATGCTGGCATAGTAATAAGCGCTGGAAGTGCTGGTTCTTATGGTAAGTTAATTAAGATTAGCCATGGCAAAGGTGTTATAACTTGGTACGGGCACTGCAACACAATAAATGTCAAGATTGGCCAAAAGGTTGATAAAGGCGAGACTATAGGAACGGTTGGGATAAGCGGAACCGCAACTGGATATCATTTACACTTCGAAATTAGGAACAATGGATCACCAGCTAATCCAGTCAGATATATTTAAAAATAGCTTATTTTTTAATTAAATTATGATATAATTTTGGGGCGGGTTTTATACCCGCCCAAATGTATATATTGGCATAATTTAGAGTTTAAAGGGAGAAAAGAATGGAAAACAAAGTTAGAGTGAGATTTGCGCCAAGCCCAACAGGATTTGTGCATATTGGAAGCTTGAGAACTGCATTATATAATTACCTTTTTGCCAGGAAAAATGGCGGAGACTATATTTTAAGGATAGAAGACACTGATCAGTCGAGATTAGTTCCTGGTGCGTTACTTAATATGCTCAAAATTTTCGAATGGGCGAATATTGAAAACGACGAAGGAGTAATTCTTGTCGATGGTGAGATTTCGCAAAAGGGCGACTTTGGGCCTTATATTCAGTCAGAAAGATTAGATATTTACAGCAAATATATTGATCAGTTGCTAGAAAATGGTACTGCTTATTATTGTTTCTGCTCAAGGGAAAGACTCGATAAAATGAAGGAAGAGCAAATCAATAAAGGAGAAAATTCGAAGTATGATGGACACTGCAGAAGCATTTCTTTAGAAGAAGGAAGAAAAAGAGTTGCTATAAAAGAACCTCATGTTGTAAGACTTAAGCTCCCTCTAGATAAGGAAATTAGCTTTGACGATATTGTAAGAGGCAAAGTTACCGTAAACACTAATGACTTAGATGACCAGGTGCTATTTAAAACTGATGGTTTCCCAACATACCACTTTGCCGTTGTAATCGATGACCATCTGATGGGTATTACGCATGTCATTAGAGGAGAAGAGTGGGTTATATCAACTCCAAAACACGTATTCTTGTATGAAGCATTTGGATGGGAGGCACCAAAATTTGTGCACCTTCCAAATATATTGAATAGCCAAAGAAAGAAACTTAGCAAGAGACAGGATGATGTTTCTGTTTCAGACTTTAAAGATAAGGGATATTTAGCCGAAGGTCTTATTAACTATTTGGCCCTCGTAGGATGGAGTCCAAATAGCGAGCAGGAAATTTTCTCTATGGATGAATTGATTCAAGCATTTAACCTAGAAAGAATTTCAAAGAGTGGGGGCATCTTCGACGTAGATAAGCTAAACTTCATAAACAGCCATTATGTTAAGACTGAAGACATTGACCATCTAACAGAACTTGCAATTCCATATTTTATGGAAGCTGGTTTCATTCTGCAGGATGATATCAACGACTCTGCAAAATTGCAATGGATCAAGGGGATTGTTACGTTACTAAAAGATAGGCTTTCGAATATGAGCGAGATTACAAAAGAGGCAGCAACATTCTTTAAAACAAATTATGAACTGGCTTCCGAGGAAGCGCGAGAAGTTATGAAGAGCGCTCATTTACCTATATTGCTTGACTCGTTTGAACAGAAATTATCCCAAGTAGAGAACATTGATGAAGAGTTTGGGAAGAGAGTATTTAAGGAAATTCAAACTGAAACAGGATTCAAGGGTAAAGAATTATATATGCCACTCAGAACGGCCCTAATGGGAGAAGTTCATGGGCCTGATATGGGTTTGACTTTGATGGTACTGGGTAAAAGCAACGTGCTGGAAAGAATTAAATTTGCAAGAACGTTAATTTAAATATAAGAGGAAAAAATATGGGATTTTTTAAAGATACCAAGGAAGATATTGATGCGGTCTTAGACAAGGACCCTGCTGCAAGAAATGCGTTTGAGGTTCTTTTGTGCTACCCTGGTGTGTGGTCAATAATATGGCATAGACTTGCCCACTGGTTATTTAAAAGAAATTTGAAATTGCTAGCTCGTGTGATTTCTCAGGTTGCAAGATTTTTTACTGGGATTGAAATACATCCGGGAGCAGAAATCGGTAAGAGATGTTTTATAGATCATGGTATGGCGGTTGTAATCGGAGAAACCACTGAAATCGGTGACGATGTTACGATATATCAGGCTGTAACCCTTGGAGGAACTGGAAAGGATGTTGGAAAGAGACATCCTACGATAGGCAATAATGTTGTAATCAGCAGTGGAGCAAAGGTGCTGGGCCCGTTTAAGGTTGGAGATAATTCAAAAATCGGAGCAGGCTCTGTAGTTTTAGAAGAGGTGCCGGCTAACTGCACAGTTGTTGGTGTTCCTGGTAAGATTGTAAGGCGAGGCAAGCATAAGTCAGAAGAAATGAATCAGGTGGATATGCCAGATCCAATAGCAGTTGAATTAGAATGCTTAAGAAGAAGAATAGTTATGTTGGAAGGAAAGTTCCGAGACATGGGAGGCAACGATGAAGATCTATAATACTTTAACTAGAAAAAAAGAAGAATTTATCCCTATCAATAAAGATGAGATAACAATATATGTATGTGGACCAACGGTGTACAACTTTTTCCATATAGGAAATGCAAGACCGTTTGTTGTCTTTGATACCTTGAGAAAATATTTAGAATATAGAGGCAACAATGTTAAATTCGTTCAGAACTTCACAGATGTTGATGACAAAATAATTAATAAAGCAAGAGAAGAAAAGATGATCCCGAAGGATCTTACTGAAAAATACATTGCTGAGTATTACAAGGACGCAGAAAGCTTAAATGTTAAGAAGGCATCCGTCCATCCTAAAGTTACAGACAACATGGATGAGATAATAGATTTCGTTTCGGCATTAATTGATAAAGGTCATGCCTACGAAATAGGCGGCGATGTTTATTTCAGCACTAAAAGCTTTGAGGGATATGGAAAGCTATCGAAGCAGAACATCGACGAACTCGAATCTGGAGCCAGGGTAGACGTAGATGATAAAAAGAAAGATCCTATGGACTTTGCGCTTTGGAAGGCGCAGAAGACTGAAGATGAACTTGCTTGGGAAGCGCCGTTTGGTAAAGGAAGACCAGGCTGGCATATTGAATGTTCAGTTATGGCTACTAAGTATCTAGGAGAAACAATAGACATACATGCAGGCGGCCAGGATTTGACATTCCCACATCATGAGAATGAAATCGCGCAGTCAGAAGCGAAGACTGGGAAAAAGTTTTCGAACTATTGGATGCATAACGGATATATTACTATAGACAATGAAAAAATGTCGAAGTCAAAAGGCAACTTTTTTACGGTTAGAGATATTTTGAAAGATTATGACGGCGAGGTAATTAGATTCTTCTTGCTTTCTGGTCACTATAGAAGCCCTATCAATTTTAGTAGAGAATTAATGGAACAATCAAAACAAGGTTTAGCTAGAATGATTAATTCAAAAAACAACCTCCATTTTTTCCTAAAGAGCAGCAAAGGTGAACTTAATAAAAAAGAAAAGGCTTGGTTGGATTTGATGGACCATTGCAAGTTTAAATTCATTGAAGCAATGGATGATGACTTAAATACTGCTGATGCCATTAGTGCAATCTTTGAATTAATAAAAGAGATAAACTCAAATACCGATGAAAACTCTTCAAAACAGTTCGTGGAAGAAGAACTATCATTACTTAATGAACTGACAACTGTTTTGGGGTTGCTCAAAGACAAGGATGAAGAGGAAATTGATCCAGAAATCCAGAGCCTAATAGATGAAAGACAGCAAGCGAGGAAAGATAAAAACTTCAAGAGATCAGATGAAATAAGAGACATTTTGAAAAGCAAAGGCATTGCCCTTGAAGATACCCAAGGTGGAATACGTATCGTAAGGTTGAGTTAAGAATGGAATTTAAAAATGCCTTTAGCATGAATACCAACACCCTAGCATTTATGGGCGATGCGATTTACGAATCATATATTCGCAGCTTCGTCATTTCGACTGGGGAAGTTAAATCTGAAAAATTACATAAGGAAGCTGTGAAATTTGTAAGAGCGGACGCCCAAGCCAACGCCATATCAAAGATGTTCGACAGCCTCACTGTGGCCGAACAAAACCTGGTTAAGCGGGCTCGCAACAAGAAAATCACATCAAAGCCCAAAAACGTTGACCCTATAGCCTACAAGCTAGCGACCGCTTTCGAAGCACTAATTGGTGCACTTTACCTGTCTGGAGAAAATGCGCGCATGGAAGAAATTCTCGCTAATGGAATTAAAATAATTCAAGAAGAAAATCAGAAAGTTATTAATAAACTTAAATAGGGGTGATGATATGAGCAAGGCAGATAACATTTTTATTAATATGTGCAGAGATATCTTGGAAAATGGATTTTCATCTGAGGGACAAGATGTGAGAGCAAAATGGGAAGATGGAACCAAAGCTCATACTATCAAGAAATTCGCGGCAGTCAATCGATATGACCTGTCAGAGGAGTTCCCTGCTTTGACATTGAGGCCGACAAATATTAAAGCCGCAATAGATGAAATACTTTGGATATGGCAAAAGAAATCTTCAAACATAAAAGACTTAAATAGCAAGATATGGGATGCCTGGTCAAACGACGATGGCTCAATAGGTAAAGCATACGGTTATCAATTAGGTGTCAAGCATAAATACTCTGAAGGAGACTTTGATCAAGTTGACAGAGTTATTTTTGATTTAAAGCATAATCCATACAGTAGACGTATTATGACGAACATATATGTCCATCAAGATCTTTGCGAAATGAACCTTTATCCTTGCGCATATAGTATGACTTTCAATGTTACGGGAAACAAACTTAACGGTATCTTAAATCAGCGTTCGCAAGACATCCTTGTGGCAAACAATTGGAATGTAGTCCAATATGCCATACTAATTCATATGCTAGCACGAGCTAGCAATTTAGAAGTAGGCGAGCTGGTGCACGTAATTGCTGATGCCCATATATATGATAGGCATGTAGAAATAGTCAAAGAATTAATCGAAAGGGAAACCTACGCGGCGCCAAAATTAATAATAAACCCCGAAATCAAAAACTTTTACGATTTCAAGGTTGAAGATTTTATCGTTGAAAACTATAAAGCCGGACCTCAGGTCACAAAAATTCCAGTAGCTGTTTAGGAGAAATTAATATGAAAGCTATAGTAATAGTTGATAGTAATTGGGCAATTGGCTGTGAAGGCAAATTGCTTGTTCATATACCACAAGATCTACAATTCTTTAAAAAAACCACGCTAGGTAAAGTTGTTGTTATGGGCAGAGAGACATTGGAAGCCATGCCAGGAGGCAAGCCGCTTAAGGATAGAATAAATTTTGTGATTACTCGTAATGATTCATATGAAGCGAGCTGCAACATTTGCCATTCAATTAATGAAACAATGAAAGAGCTATCAATTTATAAAGACGATGAAATCTTTATAATCGGAGGAGAAGAAGTTTACAGACAATTTATTCCACATTGTGATGAAATATATGTTACAAAAGTTGAAGGCTTTTTTAAAGCGGACAAGCACTTCCCAAACCTAGATAAATTAGCTGAATGGAAAATGGTTTGGGATGGAAAAACGCAAGAATATGAAGGCACATTCTATAAATTTACTAGATATGCAAGGATTAAAAACTAAAGAATATTTCAAAAGAGGAGTTATATATGAGTTATAATGATAGGCCCAAACAACAATTCAATTCTAAGAGACCCCCTGAATACAAATCGAATGAAAATTCAAATGAAAACGATGCTCCCGAAGAAAATGCAAATTTAATCGCGGGTAGAAATCCAGTATTGGAAGCGCTGAAGAGTGGGCATGAAATTAATAAACTAGTAATTTTCAAAGATGCTGAGGGCTCTATAAAGAAAATTATTGGGGATGCGATGGAGAGGAAAATTCCTATCCATTACGTTGACAAAATAGCAATTGATAGGCTTTGCCCAGATTGCCAGCACCAAGGTGTATTGGCATATATTTCGCCATATAAATATTGCGAGCTAGAGGATATCTTCCAAGCGGCTAAGGACAAGGAAGAAGACTTATTTATAATACTTTTAGACGAAATAGTCGACCCACATAATTTTGGGGCAATCATTAGAACCGCGAATGCTTGCGGAGCCCACGGAATCGTCATTACAAAAAGAAGATCTGTAAGTATAACTGATACAGTGGTCAAGGCTTCAGCGGGAGCGGTGGAATACGTTCCAATTGCAAGAGTTTCAAATCTAGTTCAAGCCATTGAGAAGATTAAAGAAGAAGGAGCCTGGGTTCACGCGCTGGATACGGGGGGAGAAAACCTTTTTAATACCAATATGAAGGGCAAAATGGCCATCGTTGTTGGTGGAGAAGGTGAAGGACTAGGAAGACTTGTAAAAGAAAAATGTGATCTTTCTGTTTCTATACCGATGCGAGGAGAAATAAATTCATTGAATGCCTCAAATGCAGCAGCAATTGTTATGTATGAGGTTTTTCGACAAAGAAATAAATAATTATTGGGGGACTTACTTTGGGTAAAAGCATCCTTGATTATCACGACTTAGATATCTCTCTATCGGATGATGAAATTGTTAAGAAAGCACAAAACGGCGACAAAGAAGCAGAAGAATACCTTATCAGGAAATATAAAGAGTATGTAAAGAATCGTACCCTCCAATATTATATTGCAGGGGCAGATAGGGACGACATTATCCAAGAAGGAATGATTGGAATATTTAAGGCTATTCGCGATTACGAGAGCGATAAAGCTGCCTCATTTTCAAC
>CAYRVM010000061.1:0-6809 GCA_964427575.1 uncultured Oscillospiraceae bacterium
AGGAAATTACTCCGACTCCTCCACATAGGGCAACGGCTGATGCAAGACCTGACAAGGAAATTCCTATGCCCATGCCTCCTTGTATAATTGGGACTTTAATTTCTAGGTTCCCAATTTTTAACGGGGGAAGTTTTTTGCTTTCGCCCTTGATAATCTCCAAATTTAATCCTACCTTTCGTTGTATAACAAATATGTTTGTATACTTTATATTAACTCTTCTTGTTTATCTTTTCCAAGTTCAACATGTGTTTTCTTAAAAAATCTTTTTAAGTTTTCCATCGCATGTATTAGGACTTTGGTTTCATCTTCCCCTAAGCCTGCGATTACCTGATCTACCATCTTGTTGTGGAAGGCCTCATGCTTATGTAAAACTTTTTCTCCCTTTTCAGAAAGACTGATTCTTACTATTCGCTTGTCTTCTAAGGATTTTATTCTTATTACATAGCCCTTTTCAACTAGTCTTGCTATGCAAATGGTCAAGGTTCCCACACTTATCATGAGATCTTTTGCAACTTCAGTCATTGTCTTCTTTCTATCTGGGCCAATGGCTTCAAGTGTATGGATCTCTGTCATCGAGAGGCTATCTTCCTTTTCCTCTCTCAGGTGGGCATCTTCAATTTTCAATATAGTATTAAATACTGTTACAAGCAATTCGTTTAATACAGTTCTATCATTATCTTTCATAAATCATACCTCAAACATTAAGCCATAGCAAAAAGTATTTCGCATTCACAAACGAGTTTACCATCCACGTAGGCTGTGGCGGTGCCGGTTCCTGCACTGCTCCTCAGTCTACCAAGAATTACATTCAAAGTGAGCACGTCTCCAGGAACCACCTTTTGGCGAAACCTGGCGTTCTTTATTCCGCCAAAATAGGCAGTCTTGCCTCTATGCTCTGGCAGAGACAAGATGCACACCGCCCCAGCCTGGGCCAGCGCCTCAACGATCAAAACCCCTGGCATTACTGGCTCTTGTGGAAAATGCCCTTTGAAATAATATTCATCGGCGCTCACATATTTAGTTCCCGTAATAGTTTTCCCAACTTCCATCTCATTGATTTCATCGATTAGAAGAAATGGATCCCTATGTGGAATAATTTCTTTAATTTCTTCTCTATTTAATAGTGCTATCATTTTACTCACTCCATTTTTTGATAATTATCGTTCCGTTGTGTCCACCAAATCCAAGAGAATTTGATAGGCAATATTCTAATTCCTTGCTTCTTCCTACATTTGGCACATAATCTAAGTCCAGCTCTTCATCTGGAACTTTATAGTTAATAGTTGGTGGGACAAAGCTATCGTTAATTGCCTTTATGCAAATTATTGCTTCAATAACGCCGGCCGCTCCTAGTAAATGTCCTGTCATACTCTTTGTAGAACTAACTGGTATTTTATATGCCGCATCTCCAAAGGTACTTTTGATTGCTCTTGTTTCAAATAAGTCATTATATGGAGTTCCAGTTCCATGCGCATTGATGTAGGAAATCTCTTCAGGTTTGATTCCAGCATCTGCTATCGCCATTCTCATGGATGATGCTGCGCCTTCGCCGGATGGTTCTGGAGATGTGATGTGGTAAGCGTCGCATGTTGTTCCGTATCCTACAACTTCTCCATATATTTGGCTCCGCGATCAAGAGCGTGCTGAAGTTCTTCTAAAACTACAATTCCAGCGCCCTCTCCCATTACGAATCCGTCTCTTTCTTTGTCAAAAGGAGTTGAGCTCCTGTTGATTTCATTTCTTGTGGATAGTGCTGTCATGTTTGCAAATCCTGAGAAACAAACTGGAGCAAATGATGCTTCCCCTGCTCCTGCGATTACCGCATCCGCGTAGCCATGCTTAATTGTTCTATACGCTTCTCCAATTGCATGAGTTCCTGTTGCGCAAGCTGTAACTAGACCAAGGCAACTACCTTGAGCCTTTTGATTTATGGCAATATTCCCTGCCAATATATTCCCAATGACTACCGGCACTAATATTGGTGAAACTCTGCTGACACCTTTTTCAACCGCCTTTGTCACTTCCTTTTCCAAAGTCATTATCCCGCCAATGCCAGATCCTACCAACACATTCAGTCTATCGGCCGCAATGTTAACTCCACTTTCTAAACCGCTGTCAGACATCGCTTCCATAGCTGCGGTTACTCCGAACTGAGAGAACCTGTCGAATCTTCTACCTTCTTTTTTATCGTAGAATTCAAAATCCTTTACTTCTCCGCCAACTTTGCATTTTTGCTCTGTCGTGTCGAAATGAGTAATGAAATCAATCCCATTTTTCCCTGATTTAATCCCATCCCAAAAGCTTTCTACATCATTTCCTACAGGGGTTACTGCTCCCATCCCTGTGATTACAACTCTTTTATCCATAACTTCTCCTTTATATCCTATAAATCCTTTATATCATCATTCCGCCATCAACGGCGATTACTTGCCCTGTAATGTAAGAAGCATTCTCAGATGCCAAAAATGCAACTATTCCAGCCACATCTTCTGGTCTCCCAAATCTTCCTAAGCTTATGCTCTCAAGCATTTTATCCTTAACTTGTTCTCCAAGCACTCCTGTCATATCTGTTTCAATATACCCTGGAGCAATTGCATTTACAGTTATGTTTCTCTTCCCAAGTTCTTTAGCGGAAGAATAAGTAAGCCCTATTACTCCTGCTTTAGATGCGCTATAGTTTGCCTGTCCAGGATTTCCCTTGACCCCTGCAATAGAAGAAATATTAATAATTCTACCCTGCTTTTGCTTGATCATAATAGGGGCAACCTGTCTCATGAAGTTAAAACTTCCAACAAGGTTTATATCTATTACTTCCTGAAAATCTTCAGAAGACATCTTCATAAGAAGCTTGTCCTTGGTTATCCCGGCGTTGTTCACTAGTATATCGATGCTTCCGAAAGTTGCTGCTGCTTTTTCTACAACTACCTTCGCTTCATCCATGAGAGAAACATCCGCTTTCATTACTTCTACTTTTGTTCCATATGTTAACAATTCTTTTTGTGTTTCTAAAGCGGCTTCGTCATTGCTCTTATAGCAAAGCATAACGTTCGCCCCTTGTCTGCAAAGTTCAGCAGCGATTGCTTTTCCAATGCCTCTGACCCCTCCAGTAATTATTGCATTTTTATCTTTTAACATTTTATCTTTACCTTTCAGTTTGTTACAGGATTTTGTAGGTTCTTCAATCCTTCTATTGTATGCTCTAAGCTTTCCTTGTCTTGAACATGGAATGTTATAGCATCGTGTTTTATTTTCTTAAGCAATCCGGAAAGTGTTTTCCCAGGTCCGATTTCTATAAATATTTCAACTTCTGATTCCAATAAATTGTTCATGATTTCTTCCCAGTAAACCGGAGTCTTAACTTGCATTGCCATTAGTCTTGCCATCAATTCTGAAGAATCCAAACCTTCTTTTGCACCTTCTGCAATATAATCAGCAATGTCATTAGAAGTCGCATTTGAGTAAACTGGCATATTTGGTGCACTAGTCTCTACGTCTACGAATAAATCGTATAGCTTTCCAGACACTGGTTCCATCAAAGGACTGTGGAATGCATTTCCAACGCTCAGCATTACAGTTTTTACGTGTCCATGATGCTTGGCGATTTCGCAAAATCTTTCAAGTGCATCCTTGTCTCCGGCTACCACTGTCTGCATTGGAGAATTAAAGTTTACTCCTTCAAGCACTGATTTTTCTCTTGCTAGTTCAACTATTTCTAGGATGTTTTCTCTTTGGCCCATTGCGGCTACCATACCGCCACTGCCATATTCACCCATCCATTTACCTCTTTTTTTAACTATTTCTAGGCCAGTCTTAAAGTCCCTAATCGAATCAGAAACAGTAAGGGCTGCATATTCACCTAGACTGAAGCCAGCTAAGGCAACAATCTCCAAGTTTTCATTCTCGGCGTTGAAATTTTGTCCTGCGATTAGTTTCCCATATTCTTGGGAAAAGGCTTCATAACAGGCCATAGTAACTGTGTATATACTAGGCTGAGTCACTTCTGTTTTTCTTAAAGTTTCCTTGTCTCCATGAAAACACCAGTTGGTGATTTCTTCACCAGCCATTTCAAATATTTGTTTTGATACACTATACTCGTTGTAAATATCTTGTCCCATTCCACTGTACTGAGCGCCTTGCCCAGCGAAAAGTAGAGCTATTTTCAATATGCACCTCCGAAATTCTTGATGCCGATTTGGAAAACTTTTTCTGCATCGGCAAACATCTCTTCAATTATATCTTTTGCGCTTTGTTCCTTATCTACTATGCCGGCAATCTGCCCTGACATTACTGATCCCATGTCAACATCTCCGTCTTTTACGGCCGCTCTCAAGGTTCCAGTGCATAGTTCGTTGATTTCTTCTAAGTCCGCATTTTCTTTTTCCATCTTAAGTACTACTCTGGCAAGTTTGTTTTTAAGTACTCTAACTGGGTGGCCTGTGCTTCTTCCAGTTACAACTGTGTCAGAATCTTTAGCCTTCAATATTAGTTTTTTGTAATTGTCGGAAACGGTACATTCGTGGGCAACCAAAAATCTCGTACCCACTTGGATGCCCTTAGCGCCTAACATAAAGGCCGCCGCAACACCTCTGCCGTCTGCGATTCCGCCTGCTGCCAATACTGGTATTTTGACGGCATCGACAATCTGAGGCACCAAAGCCATAGTCGTAATCTCGCCAATATGGCCGCCAGCCTCAAGTCCTTCAGCAATCACCGCGTCGGCCCCAGCTCTTTCCACTCGCAAAGCTATTGCAATCGAAGCAACCACTGGGATTACAATTATTCCATTTTCTTTAAGCTTTGCAATGTATTTACCTGGGTTTCCTGCGCCAGTTGTCACTACTTGAACCTTTTCTTCGCAAGCAACTTCCATTACTCCATCAACAAAAGGGCTAAGTAGCATTACATTTATGCCAAATGGCTTGTCTGTAAGAGTTCTTGTTTTTCTAATTTCACTTCTGACCCACTCCGGGTCTGCACCGCCACAAGCGATAATGCCTAGGCCGCCTGCGTTGCTTACACCAGCTGCAAGTGAGCTGTCTGCAATCCAGGCCATGCCTCCTTGAATGATTGGGAATTTAATTTTTAAAAGCTTTGTAATCTCGTTATTCATAATTCCTTTTCTAAACCTCCATTAATATCGCTCCGGCGCTAAGTCCTCCACCAAATCCAACAAGCATTATCTTATCTCCTTCTTTGACCTTTCCTGATCTTAATAGATCGTCAAGTGCCATTGGAACGCTTGCCGCAGATGTGTTGCCAGTATTTTCTATGCTAATTTGAAATTTCTCTAAAGGAATGTCAAATTTGTTAGCTATATTGTTAATTATTCTTATATTTGCCTGATGAGGTACAAAGAAATCTATATCCTCTGGCTTAGTCTTCGTTCTTTCAAAAAGTGTTTCCATTACTTCTGCAACTGCAGATACAGCAAATCTAAACACTTGATTTCCATTCATCTCAAGATACATGTTATTAGGTGTTTCTTTTGTAAACGGTGTGTTCCTATAATTCATTCCACAAATCAGGGCATCGTTAACATCATCGTAATTCTTTATATAGGCATCAATTATTCCAAATTTTTCGTCCATCTCATAAACTGCAGCCCCAGCACCGTCTCCAAAAAGGATGCAGGTTCCTCTATCTTCCCAGTTTACAACTCTGCTCAGCCTTTCACAGCCAACGACTAAAGCCTTCTTTATTCCAGCCGTTTTCATCAAGCTTTGAGCAACCCATGTCCCGAAAATAAAACCACTGCATGCGGCATTTAAATCAAAGGCAACAGCATTGGCCAAGCCCAACTCTTTCTTGAGTAGGGAAGCCATGGACGGAACCAGCATGTCCGGTGTGAGCGTGGCAAATATAACAAGCCCTATGTCGTCAGGATTATTGACAACATCTTTAGACCCGCCAACTCCACCTCTACTCGAACCTGAAAGTGCCTGCTTTGCAGCGGCCACCGCAATATCCAAGGCACTCTCTTCTTCAGCAACGTGCCTAGCTTCTATTCCAGTCCTTGATTTGATCCACTCGCTGTCTGTCTCTACAAATTCTTGTATTCTATCGTTATCCACCCTTAACTTGGGTAGCGCCTTTCCAGTTGAAACTATTCTAACTCCCAAAATTTTACCTCCTAAACTATTTTGATATTCAAAGTATTTGTTAATTATATAAATTATCTTGCTGTTTGTCAATAAATCGAGAACTTTTTCTAGTCGATTAAAACAAAAGATAGCCATTGCAATAAATTTTGGTGCAACGGCTATCAGATATTTTCTTTATAGTCTTAATGATTAATTTTTAAATAAAATGTGGAAACGTCTTAATCGCCTTTCAATATTCGAAACTCTTCTTGTCTATCAAGAAAAATGTTGACCAATTCAGGGTCGAATTGCTTTCCGCGCTCATTTTTTATTATTCCTACTGCTATAATGTGGCTAAAAGCATCTTTGTATGGTCTTTTGCTTGTTAAAGCATCATACGTATCACATATCGCAACTATTCTGGCACAGAGAGGAATTGCTTTACCTATTAGACCATCAGGATAGCCTAAACCATCAAACCTTTCGTGGTGATTTCTGGTTACCAAGACTCCCATGTTGATAAATTCATTATATGAATATACATTTTGCAATTTTTCAAGAATTTCGCTCCCGATTATTGAGTGGTTTTTCATAATAGAAAATTCACTTTCTGTTAATTTTCCTGGTTTACTAAGAATTGTATCGCTTATTCCTACTTTACCAATGTCATGTAGCTTACTTGCAACTTTTATTATTTCCTTGTAGTTTTGCTTAGAAGCGTATTCTCGA
>CAYRVM010000061.1:6819-8402 GCA_964427575.1 uncultured Oscillospiraceae bacterium
GAACAAACTCTATTTCGGGTAATCCATCGGTTATGATCCCTGCGTACTCGCCTACATTTTCTAAATGAATACCTGTGCAACTATCTCTTGTTTCAGCAAGTTGTGCAAGAGCAAACACTATTTCTATATTGATTGCATTTATTTCTTCTTTTTTATTATCTAATTGGTTTTTTAAAATACTATTATTCTCAATTATTTTTAAGTTGCTTAAAAAGTTTTTTCTACTACTTGCTTCAATGTTATAACTTCCAAACATTCCTATTAAATTCGCTCCAATAAAGAACATGGTTGAATAAATTAATACGTCACTTATGCTTTGGTTGTAAACTATAAATACTACTACATAAAGCCCTAAGTTTATCCATCCTCCAATAGTTGAATACAAGAATCTTAATTTTAAAAGAAGATAGCCAGAAAAATAAATCATAAACATTCCACCATAATAAATAATATTATTGGGTAGAATTATTAACATATATGAAATCCCTGCTCCTGCCACAATAAAGTTAAGAAGCATAATTTTTTGACTGAATAGTGCGAATAATTTCGTGTATGTTATTAGTAATGTAATGATTAGAATTGGTATTACAATGCAAAAACGAATTAGCAAGAATATTGTAGCGTACTCTCCGACAAGGTAATAGTCTGCAATCCCAAATACGGCGTAAAGAATAGAAAAAACAATAAGCGCCACTCTTATTTGGTTGATGCCAAGTAGAACTTCATTGTTCCTGTAGATTTTTTCGCTATTTAAGTCAAACCCGGATTTTGATTTCATAAGCAAACCTTCTTCCTAAGTTTATGTCTTCGAAATTAATATTTAATTATAAAGAAATTGATACTTATTCATATTATATATTTTCCTTAAATATACTATAAAACTAATTCCGTCACAAGTAATTATATATATTTATTAATAATTATTCATTTTGTGACTCGATTAATAGCCTCTCCAAATGTTCCCTATCGAAATGATACTTCTTTGTACAGAACTGGCATACAAGTTCTGCCTGACCATCTTCTTCAATTATTTGAGTGAGATCCTTTGCCCCGATGCTCATTACCACTTTTTCCAATCTCTCGTTTGAACAATCGCAATTCCAATGGATTTCTTTGAATTCAAGCACATCTACTTTAAATTCAGTATCTATAATTCCAAATATTCTATCAGCCAGAGCCTTCAGAATTCCTTCGTCAGATTTCAATTTGGATTCCTTCATGACCTCTTCCACCAGTTGTGAAAAAGGTGGGAGATTATCCAGTATTAATTCAAGTTCTGTTACTGCTTCTTGTCTGCTATCAGGTAGCATTTGTATTATTAACCCTAGGGCAAATGCAACCGATCCGTCTTCGTTTATTTTTTCAGATAGGGCTACCGACGTTGACTGCTGCTCAGATATGAAAAAATAAGCAGTAAGGTCATCGGCTATTTCTCCTGAAACTAGAGCAAGTTTGCCAATGTATGTGGTCAGTGCCATAGCGAAAACGAAAAACGAACTATCGAGAATAAAAACACCATAAAGAAGATATTTGCTTTTTATGAAGGCATAGCAGAGAAAGCAAAACATCATGAATGAATAATA
>CAYRVM010000062.1:0-8321 GCA_964427575.1 uncultured Oscillospiraceae bacterium
AGTGGTGTAATCATACTAAATCTCCTAAACTAAAAATAATAATCCTCTAACAATTATTGCACTAAGAAAATTCAATGCCAATAAAGCTAAAATCGGTGAGAAATCAACTCCGTAGTTTGCCCCAAATCTTCCCATCAATTTTCTGAATGGAGCAAGAATTGGTTCAGTGAGTTGAAGCAATAACATATATATTTTATTGGAATATGGGTTTCTTACAAACCAGCTCATTATCAACCTAGCTAGAATAATATAAACAACAACTTGAAAGAATAATTGAACCGCTTTAATTAATATTAATATCACTTTTTATCTCCTTCTATTTCCATGGGCTTTTTAAATCATCATTAGAGTCGAAACTTCTTGTATTGTCAATATTGGCTGTTACATCAACATTTTCTGGGGCAAAGATGAAAATATTATTTGCTACTCTTTGTACGTTTCCATCAAGAGCGTATGTTGCACCGCTTAGAAAATCAAATATTTTTCTTGCTACTTCGGTATCTATTCTTTCCAAATTAATAATTATTGGTTTTTTATTTTTTAAATTATCAACCAACTTTGGGCATTCATCAAAATTTCTAGGTTCTATAACTACAAGTTTAAATTGATTTTTGCTTTGAACAGGAGGCACTTGGCCGATTCTGCCATCAAGTCTTTGTTGATTGTAAGAATTTTTTGGTTCTAACGGCTTATTTAAATCATTAGATGATTTTGAACCTGCACCTTGTGATACCTCTGAATCATCCTCATCAACCTCTTCTACACCAATTAGGACCTTCATTTTGCTAAAAAATCCTTCTCCCATTTTATAATACCTCCTAAATTAATTTACAAATAATTTCTTTCTCCGAATAGTAGAGATCCTATTCTAACCATGTTTGAACCTTCTTCAATAGCTACTCTAAAATCATTTGACATACCCATTGATAAGTATTGAAAGTTCTTCCCAATGTCTAGATTATTTAGAATATTGCTGTATATTTCATGGATATTCTTAAAGTATTTTCTTACTTCTTCGGGATCGTCAGAATAAGGCGCTATTGTCATTAATCCTTTAACCTTAATATTATTAAAATCATTGGTAATGTTATTAATTAATGAAATGGTCTCTTCTGGATTAATCCCAAATTTAGATTCCTCGTTTGCCGGGTTTATCTGGATTAAAATTTCCATACATAATCCATGTTGCTCAGCCCTTTTATTTATTTCTTCAGCTAATTTATATGAGTCAACTGAATGAATCATGGAAACTTTATCTATGATGTATTTTACCTTATTTGTCTGTAGATGTCCAATCATATGCCATCTTACTTTGCCAACTTTATCATACTTATCTATAATTTCTTGGACCTTGTTTTCTCCAATATCTGTTATCCCATGTTCAATTGCAAAGTTAATTTCTTCCACTGTTCTTGTCTTTGTAACTGCAATTAATAAAACTGCATCCTTAAGTTTTTTATCTGTAACTATATTTTTAATTTCTTTATATACATCGTCAATATTCTTATTAATAGATTCCTTAAGTTTTTCCATAAGTTAAATCATACCTTTCTGATATTAATATCTATATTTTCCTTAAAACCTCATCATATATGTCAACAGTTTCAATTTTCTTTTGACCTTCAGGTGTATTTTCATAATAATATGTACATTCAACAAGTGAGTTAATTCCATCAGATGTAAGAACTTTAATAGGTAAAAAAACAAATTCGCCGCTAACATCTTTTACATAAACTCCTGTAATATCCCCAGACGTTGTTATGCACTCATTTGGTATTGTCAAACCCCTATAGTCCGATGTTATTACCTCTGCATTAATTTTTCTTATTTCCGGCAATCCTTCATAAAATCTATCAAATTTCAATATTATAAAATAGGAGTCTTCCTTCTGAATTATGTCGCTTACTATTCCTTGTACAGTTGATTTTGGAAGAACTAATTTTATTTTATTTCCTTTTTCATAATTTAAAATAGATTCCTTATCAATCCAATATACTGCGTACCAGATATTTCCGTTAATAATTTTATAAATAGGCTTTCCTGTTTCGATTTTTTTGCTTTTAGTATTTACAATATTCAATTTTAATTTCTTTGTTTCATCATATTTCAAGCTAATCATTGAATCAGGCCTAAAAGCACTTTCTAATCCATCAATATAATAACTAACCATTCCTCTTTTATCAGCTATATATGCTTCTCTGTTAGAAATTGTTTCTAATATTTTTGTACCTTTTCTAATCTGATCTCCTTCGTTTATAAAATATTCTACCTCACCTTGTGATTTAGCAAAATAAACAGTTTCGTCTCTGATTATGAAACATGTCACTTTATCTTTTACTTGTATCCCTCCATACTCGATAACTACTGTCTGTCGAAATACCTCTGAAACATTTGGTAAAATATATATTATTATAAAAAGACATATAACTGCCGCAATGAATATGTAAGTAAATAAGTTTTTCATATTTAAATTTTTAGATTTTTTCTTCATTGTCCAAATCCTTTAGTAGTTTTTCTAAAATTTTTAGCTCTTTTTTTGTAAATTTTTTCTTATCTTCAATGAATTTATTAAAAAGATCAGGTCTCCTGGTTCTTGTTATTTCAAGAGACTGCTGAAATTTCCACAATTCCATATTTTCGTGATTACCAGATAGCAGAATTTCCGGGACTGATATTCCTTGGAAATCTCGTGGCTTTGTAAATTGTGGGTATTCTAATAAGCCAGAATAAATCGACTCTTCTGAATGAGAGTCGCTACTACCTAACACACCTGGTATCATTCTTGTGACTGAGTCGATTAGAATCATAGCTGGTATTTCACCACCAGTTAAGATATAGTCTCCTATCGATATTTCCTCTACATCCCAATAATTAATTATCCTCTCATCTATCCCTTCATAATGTCCGCACAGTACTACAATCTCATCAAGTTTAGAAAGTTCTTCAACTTTCGTTTGATCAAGAATTTTGCCTTTTGGAGAAAGATAGATGATTTTTTTCCCTTTAGCATCAATGTTTTCAAGCGCATTAAAAAATGGCTCCGCCATCATTACCATACCAGCTCCGCCACCGAAGGGAGTGTCGTCAACTTTTTTATGTTTATTCATGACAAAATCCCTAATATTAATTAGGTTTATATTCAATATCCCGCTTTTACATGCTCTCCCAATCATGCTATGCTCTGTAATCGGTGTGAACATCTCGGGGAAGATAGTTAAAATGTCAATTTTCATTTTATAATCACCTAATTAAATTAAGCCTTCTATTAATTTTACTATCATAGTTCTTTTATTTATATCAATATTTATTATAAACTCTTCAACTGCAGGAAGCAAAAATGTTTCCCCATTTTCTTGCTGAATTTCGTATAAATCTTGGCTTTTATTTTGTATCACATCTATCAATTCCCCAATATATGTTCCTTCTGTTGTTTCAACCAGAAGACCAATCAAATTATTTATATAATAGGAACCTTCAAGTAATGGTTTTGTGTCTTTTTTGTCAATGAAAATCAACTTTTGTCTATACGTTTCAGATGTGTTTCTATCATCAATTCCAAATAGTTTTAGAATAACAATATTATCGCTTTTCCTTCTAACTTTCTCGATTTTATATGTGGTACTATCTATTATTACCGCATCAAAATTTTCAAAGCTATTAGGTGCATCTGTATAAGGGTAAACCTTTAATTCGCCCTTGATTCCTACTACGCTTATTATTTGCCCAATTTTTAAATATTCCATAAATATCCTTATCTATATAGAAACGCTCACTTTAATAAATTAATATCAAAGTGAACGTCTATATTAAATTATTGTATTATTTCTACAATTACTCTTTTATTGTCTCTAGTTGCTGCAGCTTTTACCACAGTCCTGATAGCTTTAGCAATCCTGCCCTGTTTACCAATTACTTTGCCCATATCTTCTTGTGCTACTTTCAACTCAAGAACAATAGTATCATTGGAAAACGTCTCGTTGACACTAACAGCATCTGGGTTATCGACAAGTGCTTTAGCAATTGCTGTGACCAATTCCTTCATAAGAAAACACTCCTTAATTAGATGATTCCTGCTTTTTTCAACAGGCTTTTCACAGTATCAGTTGGCTGCGCACCATTAGAAATCCAAAGTTTTGCTTTTTCTGGATCAATTTTTACATCTGCAGGATTTGTCAAAGGGTTATAGTAACCAATTTCCTCAATAAATTTACCATCTCTTGGGGAACGTGAATCCGCAACAACAACTCTGTAGAATGGCTTTTTATTAGCACCCATTCTTTTCAATCTTATCTTTACTGACATTTTTTCACCTCCTATACCTTATTAATTATATTATATTTTATTTTATATATGTTAAACTCAGTAACATCTGAATTTAATACCTATTGAAAGCCCCTGAAGATCTTGTTTTTCTGGTGTTTTGGAGCCTGTGTAAATTGTTTCATCATTTTCTTAGCTTCTTCATACTTTTTAATTAGATTATTTACTTTGCTAACAGGGGTACCTGATCCTAATGCAATTCTCTTTCTTCGGCTTCCATTAAGAAGCGTATGATTTTTTCTTTCTTCAATTGTCATTGATTGTATTATTGCTTCCATATGTATGAATTCTTTTTCATCAACATTGGTATCTCTCATAGCCTTATTGTTCATGCCAGGCATCATATCCATCATTTTAGCTAAGCCACCCATTTTCTTTATTTGTCCAAGTTGATCTAAGAAATCTTCAAGAGAGAATTCATTCTTTTTTACTCTCTTTTCTAATTCTGCTGCTTTCTTTTCGTCAAAGTTTTCTTGTGCTTTTTCGATTAGACTAAGCATGTCTCCCATACCTAGTATTCTTGAAGCCATTCTTTCTGGATGAAATGCTTCTAAAGCATCTGATTTTTCTCCAATACCGATAAATTTAATTGGTTTACCAGTTACGGCTTTAACTGACAGTGCCGCACCGCCTCTGGAGTCGCCATCTAACTTAGTCATTATTATTCCATCAATACCAAGCTTTTCGTTGAAACCTTCTGCTGCATTTACTGCATCTTGTCCAGTTAATGCATCAACTACAAGTAATATTTCATGAGGTTTGGTCTTCTTTTTTATTCTTACTAGTTCATCCATAAGGTCTTCGTCAATATGAAGACGGCCTGATGTATCAATTATCAATACGTCATAACCCTTTATTTCAGCTTCTTTAATAGCCATTTCAGCAATTAATTCTGGTACCTTGCTGTCTCTCATAGTAAACACTGGAACACCGACTTTTTCCCCAACTATTTCTAACTGATCTATTGCGGCCGGTCTATAAACATCGCAAGCAGCGAGCATTGGCTTTTTGCCTTGCTTTAAAAGATAGGCAGCAAGCTTTCCGCAGGTTGTTGTTTTACCAGTACCCTGCAGCCCTACCATTAAATAAACAGTGAATCCTTTTGGAGAAAATGTAAGTTTACTATTAGCGCCACCCATCAATGCAACAAGTTCATCGTTCACAATTTTTATAACTTGTTGGCCTGGAGTGAGACTTTGCATAACGTCACTTCCAAGAGATTTATCTTTAACTTTTTGAACAAAATCTTTAACAACCTTAAAGTTTACATCGGCTTCAAGTAAAGCTAGCTTTACTTCTCTCATAGCCTCATTGATGTCCGCTTCGGTTATTATTCCTTTGCCTCTAAGTTTTTTAAATACCTCTTGAAGTTTATCCGAGAGTCCTTCGAATGCCATTTTATTCTCCATTTCACTTAGAAATTATTTGTTTTATAAATTAATATTTCCCATATGCGACTTTATTTTTTCAATTTCGCTCTTTATTATATCGTTGCCCTTATTTTCTGCTATTATTTTTTCTATTAAACTATCAATTGCTTCGATTTCATTTTGATTTGCAGCAAATTTTTCTATCAATCCAAGATTTTTTTCGTATTCATGCAGTATGATTTCAACTTTTTTTATCGTATCATGAACTGCTTGTCGGCTGATTCCCATGTTTTCTGCAATCTCTGAAAGAGTGTAATTACTTTCACAATAAAGTTCTATGAATTCGCTCTGCTTAGCCGTTAAAAGCTTACCATAAAAATCATAAAGCATACCGATTTCAAACACTTTTTCCTGCATTTTGCACCTCAAATAATCACTTTTTAGAATATATCATAAATAAGCCGACAATGTCAAGCATTAATGCTTTACATTGTCGGCTCTTAATCTGAGTTGCTTATTTTTTTTAAGTGTTCAATTACCAGTTGAAAATATATTCGGCCTTCATTTCTTGTCTTTTATCAATCAAGTTTAAAATCTCTCCGGCCTCTGTCTTTGGAACAATATTTTGAATTTTCGAGAACAATCTTCCCATCAAAGTATTGTCAATATACGTAATATCAATTACTTCACTATCTTGAAGTTTATAAGTCGCTTTTAAATCAGCAATTGCCTCAGACAATGTGCCAATTTTATCTATTAATCCTAACTCTTCTGCTTGTTTTGATGTGTAAATCCTGCCATCGGCTATTTTCTTAACCGTATCGATGTCCATTTTTCTTCCATCGGCCACAATACCAACGAATTGATCATATGCTTCATTGACAAGGCTTTGGAAAATTCCTAGCTGCTCTGCTGACATAGGTTTTGTAAAATCTCCCATTGCTTTATTCTTCCCAGATGTTATTGTAACTGATTTAACACCATAATTTTCTAGTAACCCTGAAAAATCATAAAGTGTACCAATTGTCACTCCAATTGATCCTGTCCACGTATTTCTATTTGCAAATATTTTATCACTTGCGCATGAAATGTAGTATCCTCCTGAGGCTGCCATAGATCCCATATAGGAATACACAGGCCTTCCGGTTTCTGCTTTATAGCTTTCTAATGCCAGATAAAGTTCATCACTTTCATATACTCCACCGCCTGGAGAATCTACGTATATAATAATTCCAGTATTCAAATCATCTGATTTCATTAAATCTATTTGATCTAATGTCCATTGATGCTGATAACCAATTGGAATTCCGAAAGAATCAGCCTGATTTTTCATTATCGTACCCTCAACATACAAAACCCCAATATAATCAGTGTTAATATTTATGTCATTTGATTTGCTGTTGAAATTTAAAAAATCTTTATCCCATCCAATATTTGTCTTAATAATAACTCCAATTACCATGATCCCTATTAAAACTGCCAACCAGATTAATATATTTTTGTTTTTCGTATTTTTAATATTCATTTTTTTTATTTACCTCATACCTTAAAAATAGATTCTTTACAAGTATTTTAACAGATGCTTATTAATCATGCAAATCCCTGGATTACTCTTTGTCTGTTATACAAATAAATCGTTTAACTAATTTAATCTATTTTACCAATTTACTAATTTCTATGATATAATTTTGTTTGATAATAGAATTAATTATTTATATTTAGTCTTTAAATTAGATAATTATTCATTCAAATATCAAGATAGGAAAAATATATGATTTATGATGTTGTAATAATTGGAGCAGGAGCTGCAGGTTTATTTTGCGGAGCAAGCTTTCCGAAACCATTAAAAGGATTAATACTTGAAGCCAAAAGTACACCGGCAAACAAGCTGCTTTTATCAGGCCTTGGTCAGTGTAATATTACCAATTCCGGAAATATTAAAGATTTTATAAATCATTATGGGGATAATGGTAAGCGAATACGTTCAGTTTTATATAAATTTAATAATCTAGCTCTGATCGATTTTTTCGAAAGCAATAATGTTAAAACCGTTACAAGAGAAGACGGTAAAGTATTTCCTTCTTCATTTAAAGCTGAAGATATATTAAAGGTACTTTTAGAGAAGTCGCAAAAAAACGGCTTTAATATTGAGTATGATTCTAAGGTTACCTCGATAGATTCTATTCATTCAAAAAATCAGAGTGATTTGTTATTTAATATTGTTACATCAAAAAAAGTCAGTTTTAAAGCTCGAAAACTCATCATAGCATCAGGTGGATGCTCATATCCTCAAACTGGTTCGGATGGTAGCATGTTGGATCTCTTGAGAAATATTGGTGTCGAAATTATTCCAACCAAACCTGCATTAGTTCCAATTCATGTTCATCAATATCCTTTTGAAAGTCTTTCTGGGATTTCATTTCCTAACGCTAGAGTTTCTTTGGTTAGCGTTGAAAAGGCTAAAGGGCTTGAGAAAAGAAGTCAAAAGACTACTATTTCAGAATTAGATGGGGATTTATTATTAACTCATAGAAATTTTTCCGGTCCTAGCATAATCAATATTTCAAGATATGCTAACGTGGATCAATTACTTCAAATTTCCTACTATACTAGCAAGGACCCTAAGACAAT
>CAYRVM010000063.1:0-3635 GCA_964427575.1 uncultured Oscillospiraceae bacterium
CCGAGAGCTAACGCAAGCGGAAATTGAATCTCTCAAAGGCTATGCAGAAAGAAATTACAAAAATGCAAAAGAAAATTACTTGGATATAAAATGATATATTAATCCGCATAAACTTGGTATCTGCTTAAAACATTAGTGTAACACAAAGGATTTAATGTAAATTTCAGGCGAAATATCAAAATAAGGGTAACTTTGCCAAATATTGAACATAAGAGGAACTCATTTAATGAGTTCCTCTATTTTT
The DNA here is from genome assembly GCA_964427575.1 of uncultured Oscillospiraceae bacterium. Taxonomy (GTDB): domain Bacteria; phylum Bacillota; class Clostridia; order Peptostreptococcales; family Anaerovoracaceae; genus JBAWWY01. Next base: position 245 of record CAYRVM010000063.1, read on the forward strand.
GTGGTTTGGTTTCTTAACTTAGAATCTGAAGAAGTTTTTGATATTTCAAGCAAGATTTGCTTAAATCTGTGTGCTTAAAAGAATAATACTTCACATAAGCAAGATATGTCAGAAAATTCAAACAACATCTTGACATTCTTGTAACACATAAGTATATATTTATTTCATAAAGGCCAATATTAATAATAGAAAGGAGTTGATACTAATGGATAGTGTTCTAGTAAAAAATAAGGACATAGTTGCTGAGTATTTAGACTGCGGAGAAGGGAACGATTTCAAGATCGTCGACGTAATCGACAAGAGCCATGGCGCACCTTACACTGTTGGTGTAGTAGAGATGGGTATATGCAAAGGGGTTGAGTTTGAATACGATGATGATGCTGGATGTTGTTACATGTTGGAAGGGGTAATCACGCTTACAGAGAATTTGTCAGGCAATGTCATGAAGTATGAAGTTGGAGATGTTTTCTACATTCCACAAAAACATGGATTAGTTATAACATTCAGTACTGATGCATTTGCTAAATTTATGTTTGTAACTTATCCACACTGGAGATGATTTTAATCAAAACTCTAGCGCAATATTTTCTATTTATTATTTAAAGGAGATGAATAACTATGTCAAAAGACGTTAAAGAAACCACACTTAATGAAGATAGACTTCAAGGTAACATGGGCGTTGGAGCACTTGTTATGTCGGTACTTGCTTTTTCTGGTCCATTGTTAACTACATCAGGATTTATCCCTGTTTACTTCCCTATGCTTGGAGCCGATGCAGCCGGAGTGCCAATGGTGTTCATATTTATAACACTCGTACTTGTATTTTTCGCTACTGGCTTCTCAAAGATGGGATCAGTTATGGAAAGACCTGGAGGATTTTATACTTATATTACGGAAGGTCTTGGTCGTAATTTAGGACTGACTTCTGCAGTTATTTTGGTAGCTGGTTACATTTCAATTGCGCTTTTTGCACCACCATTAATCGCGATTTATACACAGAACGTAGTTGAAAATATCTTTATGGGCCCTCATATTAACTGGTATATTATAGCAATTATATCAGTAATAGGTACTACTCTCCTTGCTTATAGGAGGATTGATATTTCTGCTAAGGTCTTATTCTATATAATGATTTTTGAAAGTTTAGCTGTATTTGTATTTGATGCTGTTTGCTTTATAAACGGATATTCAATTAATGGAGGACTAGTAACATTTATCGTTCCATCAATGGCAAGCAGTGGATTTGGAGTAGTATTACTATTCGCTGTGGGAAATTTCTTGGGATTTGAAGCTACGGTTATATATCGTGAAGAATGTAGAGATCCGCAAAAGACAATTCCTCGTGCTACATTTATGGCAGTAATTGGTATAGGGGCATTCTACTTCCTAGCATCTTGGGCATTCCTTGCTTACTATGGAGCTACAGCTTCAGACGTTTTAAGCCAAAATGCAGCAATCGCATTTATGGAAATATTAGGCGCTCATGCCAGCAAATTGTTTGGTGATGTAATTTCAGTTGTTGTTATCACCTCATGTTTTGCTTCGCTTCTTTCAATACAAAACGTTTCAGCTAGATATCTGTTTTCTCTTGGAAGAGACAGAGTTCTTCCTAAAGCACTTGGTAGAGTACACAAAAAACATCACTCACCTTATGTTGCAGCAACTACAGTCGGAGTTATTTGGGCAATTACACTTTCAATTTTCCTAGTGAGTGGTAAAGACCCTAACTATTTATACCTTCTATTTGCAGGCGTTGGTGAATTCTTGATTGTTATGGGTATATTTATGGCTAGCCTTGCTGTTATATTCTACTTTAGAAAAAATAAGCAATATAATTTCTCGGCATGGTCAACTTTAATTGCACCAGCTTTAGGCGCGATTGGTATTGCATTTGTATTGATAATGGCAGTATTTAATTTCAACGCACTTACCGCAGCTTCAGGAGTTGTATCAGTAATATTATTCTCAACAATAATGCTGATAGCGGTAGGTACCTTTGCATATTCTAAGTACTTGCAGAAATCTAAACCTGAAATATATGCACGTATAGGTCGTCAAGACGCTGATTTATAAGCGCAATAAAGTATTTATAAACTAAAATTAAATTTTGATGGGTAGATTTTTCTACCCATCATTTTTATAAATAAATATGCTATACTTGACCTATCGCAGAATTTAATTTGGGAGGTAGGTATGGATATTCAAAAGCTAACGATTGGACAAATGGCCGATCTAAATCAGGTTACACGAGAAACTCTTAGGCATTATGATACAGAAGGTCTCCTTATTCCATACTATACAGAACCTGAAACTGGATACCGATATTATCACATAAATCAAAGCGCCAAACTGGATATGATTCAGTATTTAAAATTCTGTGGAATGTCATTGCGTCAGATTAAAGAGAAGTTCAAGTCTGCAAATATCGAAGAGATTCAAAGCTTTTTGGTAACACAACTTGGCCAAATTGATGAATCTTTACGCAGAATGGGAGAGAGTAGACAAACGATAGCGAGGACTATAGAAAATTATAACCGATATAGGCTGATTCCTCAAAACCAGACGATATTTCATGAACTGATTCCTGAGAGAAAAATATATGTTCATGCTTCTAGTATGAATTATTTCGATCAGAATGATTCGGGTTATGAGATGATGCTTCGGGAATTAAAGCGTAGCTTAGTTAATAAAAAATTACCGACCAATTATTTCTGTAACATTGGAACAATCATTAGAAAACAGCATATAGAAAAGCATGTTTTATATGCTAATGAAGTCTTTATTTTCGTAGGCGATGATTATGCGGGCTACGATTCCGTTGAGACAATACCCGAAGGTATGTATGTGGGCATCTGCGCTGAAGATTTTAATCGGGAAGATGAGTTTGCAGAACGCTTACTCAATTATATTGATGAGAACGAGTATATTATAAAGGGAGATTACATCTGCGAAGTTGTCGCTGAATTCCCAATGTTTGAAAAAACGCCGCGAAGCATGCTCTATAAAATCCAGATTCCTATTCAACAGAAAACAAAATAAATATAATTTAGCATGAGAGAAGGTAAGTATAATAAATATCTTAATTAAGAAATTAATCCATAATGACAAAATAAAAAAAGGATTCACCCTCATAGAACTTATCGTTGTAATTGTAATAGTCGGAATATTAGCTGCTATTGTAGTACCTAAATTTACAGGCTTTATTGATTATTCAAAAGCTAATATATGTAAGTCAAATAGATTAACACTTGAGAGGCATTATGTTTATTGTGTTACTAATGGTAACGATCCGATAACAAGTGGAGAAACTATTGTAGCTTACCTGGCAAAATTCCCAAACGATATTGTTAGCTCAGATTACTCACCATGTCCTTCAGGGGGAGAAACCACA
>CAYRVM010000063.1:3645-8271 GCA_964427575.1 uncultured Oscillospiraceae bacterium
GCAAAATGAAAATGGAAAATTACTTTTACTATGCTCTATTGCTAGTCATAAGAGGAATGATTATATTACATTAACAAATAGTGAAGTCATAATGGGGGTCGGTGGTCAAAAGTCTTATATTAAAGGATATACAGGGACTTCCACAAAAATATTAATACCCAAGAGTTTAAGTGGAATTATTATTACAAATATCTATCAAAATGCCTTCATTAGTAAGGATCTTACTACTTTGAAATTTGATAGTAATAGTGGAGTAACTCAAATTCACGCTAGAGCATTTAAAAATAATTCTTTAACGGAGATAATACTGCCTGATACTTTAAAAAGGCTTGATGTTCAAGCATTTTATGGGAATAATATTACAAAAGTAACAATTGGCGCTGGAGTTATAATGGAAACAACTGTTTTCGAAAATAATAATAATTTTAGAACCGCCTATACAGCGCAGGGCGCGGGTACTTATATATTGATCGATGGGAATTGGGTTAAACAATAAAGTAAGTAAAATATAAAATGATTTCAATAAATTAGGAGTGTTGCACATGCTTGATTTACATAAATTCAAGATGCCAAAATTGAAGGATACTGACAGCAATAGGAATTTAATAAGGAAAAATTACATGAGACAGCAGTGCGAGATTGCTGTCAAAAATTTGAACAAAAATAATTTCGAGGCACATTACTGCGACTCAATTAAAGAAGCTAGAGATTTAGTTTTGAGTTTAATTCCAGATAATGGAATTATTGGTTTTGGAGACTCCCATACTATTTTTGCACTTGAATTAGACGAGGAGCTAGAAAAAAAGAATTGCGTCGCGATTCCGCATAGCTGTGCGGTCAACAATTATGCTATGGAGCATAATAGCCCAGGATTCAATGTTGTTGGGAATAAAAAAGAAATGAGAGATATATTGATGCAATATCTTGTGGCAAATGTATTTATGTTGGGAGCTAACGCCGTAACTATGGATGGCCAGATAATAAATATTGATGGGACTGGAAACAGGATAGCTGGGAGCATTTATGGTTCGGATAGGATAATTATTATTGCAGGCGCTAATAAACTAGTGCAAGATCTTAATGCTGGGTTGGAAAGAATCCGCTTTGTTGCAGCAGAGATGAATAACATTAAATATAGCAATGAGCTCGCTTGCAATATCAGTGGTACATGCAAAGAATGTAAATCCGAACAGCGATACTGTAATATAACTAGCATAATACATAAAAAACCTGTTGATTCAGATTTTCATGTTGTTTTGATTAGCGAGGAATTGGGATTCTAAAATTTAATAATAAAGTAAATCTGGATTATTTATCAAAATATTGGAGGTACAAATGGAATTTAACAAATCAATTATAGAAAATATCAAAGCTAGGTATTCATGTAGATCCTATGAAGGAAAGCCACTTGAAAAAGCATTAGAAATTAAGCTAAGAGATTTTCTTGATAGCATAAATAGCCAGATTAAAATAAATGCAAGGTTCATATATATGACAAATAATATAGGGGATGAAACCCCAGTAAAGCTTGGGACCTATGGAATGATTGCTGGAGCAACAAACTTTGTTATTGGAATTTGCGATAAAGAAGAGAAAGATTATGTAAAATTTGGGTATCTATTTGAAGAAATTATACTATATGCAACGGATTTGGATTTACAAACATGTTGGCTTGGAGGAACTTTTAATAGAAATGAATTTACACAAAAATGCAATTTACAAGATAATGAATATATCGCTATAGTATGTCCTGTAGGAGTAAAAAAACAAAAACCTCGTATTTTTGATAATGCTGTTCGATCATTAGTTGGGGCGAATAACAAGAAACCAGCTAGCGAGCTCTTCTTTGATCAAGATTTATCAACCCCACTTGATTTTAGTGGTATAGGTGACTATAAGACGGTTCTTGAAATGGTGCGTATTGGTCCATCGGCATCAAATAAGCAACCTTGGAGAATAATTAAGAGCGAGTTAGGTTACAATTTTTATTTGGCTAGAACAAAAGCATATCCGATGGGTCTTTTCGACATGCAAAGAAATGACATTGGTATAGCGATGTGCCATTTTGAACTAACCGCAAAAGAGTTAGGATTAAAAGGCGAATGGAATAATCTAAATATTAAAAAGGGAATAGATGGTTTAGAGTACATAAAGACATGGGTTGATGCTGAATAAAAAATTACTGAAAGGGCTTTAATAAATGAACAGCAAAAAAACAGTTATGAATAGTATGCTTCTTATGACAGCATTACTCTGGGGAAGCGGATTTGTCTTTAGAAAAATGGCTTTGACATATATGACACCATTTTTCTTCAATAGTATGAGGTTCTACATTGGTTTTGTATTTGTTCTTATAATTTATATTTTAACAGCTTTTTATAACAAGAAAAAAAATCAAATAGAAGAGTCGAAGGGTGAGGTTGTTTTTTATAAACCAATATCATATCAAATATTCGGAGGGTTAGCAGCTGGAGCTGTTTTATCATTAGCTGCATCCTGCCAGCAGTTTGCACTTTCATATACAACGGCTGGCAAAGCAGGTTTTATTACTTCGCTCTATACGCTCTTTGTACCTATCATTAGCCTATTTATTTTGAAAAGAAAAATAAAAAAACAGGTTTGGGTTGGTGCAGTATTGGCTGTTGTAGGTTTATTCTTAATAAGCTTGAGTGCAGGAAACCAATTTATTATAACATTTGGTGATTCATTGGTTTTCATGAGCGCAATTCTATTTGCAGTACAAATTTTAATAATAGGTCATTACATCACGCATTCCTCTGCATTACTAATTAGCACTGCTCAATTCTTTTCATGCGCAACCTTTAGCCTTATATTTTCTTTAATATTCGAAAAAGGAAACAGCTTAGAGGGCGTAATAAGTGCAACCGGCATCCTTGTTTATACAGGTATATTTTGCATTGGAATTGCATATACATTGCAGACACTGGCGCAAAAGAAGGCATCGCCTTCGATTGCAGCAATAATCATGAGCCTTGAGTCGGTATTTGCGGCAATGTTTGGGGCTATTGTCTTGGGCGAGAGAATGAGCGGATTTCAAATTGGTGGATGCCTGTTGATTTTTATTGCTGTTATTTTGGCGCAGTACGAGAAACCTACCCGAGTTGATAATATCATTATGTAGAGGTGCCTCATGGATAAAAATTTAATCGCTCCTTGTGGGATGAACTGTAGTTTGTGCGTAAGTTACCTAGCCATGAAAAACAATATAAATAAACAGGGATTTAATAGGAAGTACTGCGAAGGTTGCATTCCAAGGGGTAAAAATTGCACATTTATGAAGAGCCAATGTGACTTGCTTGGAAAAGGTCTTGTCAGATTTTGTTATGAATGTACTGATTTCCCATGCAAACGTCTGAAAGCATTGGATATGCGCTATCGCTCCAAATATCACATGAGCATGATTGAGAACCTGAAATTAATCAAAGAACAAGGCATGGAAAAGTTCCTGGAAAATGAAGAGGCAAAGTGGAAGTGCGGAAAATGCGGCGAGGATATATGCTGCCACAATGGCTTATGTATCAAATGCGATATTGAGAAGTTGAGACTTAAGAAAACATATCGCTGGGATACAAAATAAAAACATAGGCGGAAAATGAAAAATAAATGGCGACCATTATGGTCACCATTTTATTTTGTTTACATATTGAAACTAAATCTTAAATTACTTGGTTACGGTAACTTCTTGATTAGTTTGATTCCAGTCTACTTTACAGGCTAGGGCTTCAGAAATGAAGCGTATAGGCAGCATGGTTCGTCCTGGATTGATAATCAAAGGTTTAACCTTTGGGTTGTCTGGATCTATCATTGTTGCTACTCCATTAATCTTCGCAATATTATTTCCAATCCAAAGTTCAATAGTAGTTGTATCTTTTATAATTGTAACCTTCTGCTCTACCTGATTCCAGGAGATTGTCCCACCCAATGGCTCTACCACAAATCTTATAGGTAATAGCATTCTTCCCTCAAATATCATAGGAGCTGCATCCATCGTATTCATTTGTTCAAGTGCTGTACCCGAGGTGAAAAATGATGAAGTGAGCCAAACGTTAAATTTAAGAGTCAGGGCCACTACTGTTGTTACTGGAAGCACAACTGGCTCGGGTTCGATGATGGCGGCGCCGCCACCTCCGCCTCCGCCAAGGCCGCCACCTCCGGCTGGAGGAGATACGACCGCTGCAATTGTAGCCGAAGCTGTTGGAGATCCAACAAGAGAAACGGTGTAATTGCTTGCGTCAGTTCCATTAAGAGTCGCACTGGTTATGCTAACGGTCTTACCAACTCCAGCCGTCGCATCCGAGAATTGAAGGGTGATACTTCCTAAAGTGACAGTATCACCGACAATTATTCCACTTAAAGTCAAATTATTAGTTTTTATATTCGCCGTCGTAGAACCATCAGCATTCTTGTCATTGGCCGTAAATGTTCCGCTTATAGTTAAAGCAGCTTTGCTAATAGTGGCAACTGCAGTGCCAGTAGTTTGAATTAGGTTGTATTTTGATGCATCAGCTCCACCACTGATAGCAATGCTAGAAAAGCTTACAGTTTTATCAACCCCAGCATTCTTATCAGAAAAAGCGATGGAAGAAGTAAAAGTCAAAATATGAC
>CAYRVM010000064.1:0-3645 GCA_964427575.1 uncultured Oscillospiraceae bacterium
GGGGCACTAGAAGCGGCGTCAACGTCATCAAACATAAAGAAGGATCTGACCCTTCTGCCGTAATATTTGATGCAATCTCTGCTTCCAAGGCGCGAGGAATAGATGTTCTTATAGTAGACACTGCCGGCAGATTGCAGAACAAGAAAAATCTTATGCAAGAATTAGAAAAGATGTATAAGGTAATTGAAAGGGAATTCCCTGAGGCAGATAAAGAAACACTTCTAGTTCTCGATGCATGTACAGGTAAGAATGCAGTATCACAAGCAAAAGAATTCTCAGTTTCAACCGATGTAACAGGAATTGTACTTACGAAGTTGGATGGAACTGCAAAAGGCGGAATTATTATTACCATTGCTGATGAATTCAAAATCCCGGTTAAATATATTGGGGTAGGCGAAGGAATCGACGATTTACAAGAATTCAATCCCGTAACATTTGCAGAAGCATTATTTGAGAAATAAAGTAGATTAAGGAGATAATCATGATAGAAACTGGCCATTATAAAAACGTTAAAAAAATCCTATGGTTAATACTATTTTTAAACGTAATTGTAGCTGGAGTTAAAATGGTGATGGGTACTATAATCAGTAGCGCCTCAATGTTTGCAGATGGAGTACATTCCTTAAGCGATGGTTCGTCAAATATTGTTGGCTTAATTGGTATTGGATTAGCATCAAAACCAGTTGATGAAGATCATCCTTATGGACACAATAAATTTGAGACTGTATCAGGGTTATTTATTGCGGTTATGCTTCTAGTAGTTGCAATAACAATAATAAAAGGTGGTATAGAAAAGCTAATCGATCCAGTTGTTCCTAACATCACAATAGAAAGCTTGATAGTTCTAGGAGCTACCTTAGTAGTAAATATCTTTGTAGCTACCTTCGAATATAAAAAAGGTAAAAAACTTGGCAGTTTGATTTTAATTTCTGATTCAATGCATACTAGAAGCGATATATTCGTAACGATTGGAGTTTTTATAACTTTAGTAGGAGTTAGAATGGGCTTGCCACCGATTATCGACCCTATAGTTTCACTCGTAGTCGCTTTGGTTATTATAAAAGCAGCTTATGATATTTTCATTGAAACTAATGGGATATTGACAGATAAGGCAGTAGAAGATTCTAAAAATATTGAATGTGTAGTTTTGAGTTTCCCAGATGTTAAGGTAGTTCATAAAATAAGAAGCCGCGGAACAACAAACTGCATGTATATTGATATGCATGTTCAAGTCAGACCAAACATGACAGTTGAAGCTTCTCATGTTTTGATTCATGAAATTGAAGAGAAAATAAAAAGTGAAATAAATGAAAATTCACAAACAATAATTCATATTGAGCCTTATTACCCAAGATAGTAAAAGGCCATGTTGATATAGGAAATGGAGAAAAAAATATGAGTAAGCCAATAGTAGCTGTTGTAGGACGGCCTAATGTAGGGAAATCTACGTTTTTCAATAAAATTGTCGGGCGACGTGTCTCAATCGTAGAGGATACGCCTGGAGTCACAAGAGACAGGATCTATGCTGAAACAGAATGGTGTGGAAAACAATTTATTATGATAGATACAGGCGGAATTGAACCTGATATCACAGATGTTATTCTTTCACAAATGAGGATACAAGCAGAAATAGCTATGGAAACTGCGGATGTTATCCTATTTATAGTTGATGGAAGATCTGGAGTTACTGCTGCTGATAGGGAAGTTGCCGCAATGCTTCAAAAGACTGGCAAAAGAGTTATACTAATTGCAAACAAAATTGACTCTTTGAAACTTCCAGAAGATTTTTACGATTTTTATGAATTCGGACTTGGGGAGCCTATGGCTATATCATCTGCAAATATGCTGGGCCTTGGAGAAGTGCTTGATGAAATTGTAAATGCATTCCCAAAGAATTCGGGAGAGCCTGAGGATGAAGATGCTGTTAAAATTGCAGTTATAGGCAAACCAAATGTAGGAAAATCATCATTGGTTAATGCGTTACTTGGAGAAGAAAGAGTAATTGTAAGTGATGTTCCTGGGACAACAAGAGATTCAATAGATACTCCATTTACACATGATGGAGAAAAATATGTATTGATTGACACAGCTGGGATAAGAAGAAAGAGTAAAGTCTCTGAAAATGTTGAAAAATATAGTATTATTAGGGCTATAACAGCTATTGAGAGATCGGATGTCTGCCTTCTAATGATTGAGGCGACTGAAGGGGTAACAGAACAGGATAAAAGAATTGCCGGCATTTCTCACGAAGCTGGAAAAGGTCTTATAATAGTCGTAAACAAATGGGATTTAATTGAAAAAGATAACCATACCGTAAAGGAATTTGAAAAAACAATTAGAATTGAATTACCATTTTTGCAATATGCACCAATCGTATTCATTTCAGTGTTGAAAAGACAAAGAATACATAATGTAATAGAAATAGCCAAAGACGTCTCAAATCAATGCTCGATGAGAATACCAACAGGACAACTGAACGGTGTTATTTCTGATGCTATGCTAATGAATCAACCTCCTTCAGACAAAGGGAAAAGACTTAAGATTTATTATGTAACTCAAGTTGGAGTTAAACCACCTCTATTTTCATTCAAAATTAATGATAGAGAATTAATGCATTTTTCATATTCTAGATATATGGAAAATAAAATACGTGCAGCATTCGGATTTAATGGAACACCACTTAAATTTGTTTTCAGGGAAAAGGGAGAGGAAACTGATGTCTAGTACAATTATACTAATTATTGCAACTATATTTTGCTATTTTTTAGGCAATATTTCACCGGCTATAATTCTTAGTAAGATTTTAACGAAAAAAGATATTAGAACTGTTGGCAGTGGGAATGCGGGAACTACAAACGTTCTAAGAACAATGGGAAAAGCGCCGGCAGCAATTACTTTGATAATTGATATCGCAAAAGGCGCGATAGCAGTTGTTATTGGAACGTATCTAGGCGGACAGGACTTGGGGATGCTTTGCGGACTTGCGGCATTCCTAGGCCATATTTGGCCTGCATTATATGGATTTCGCGGAGGCAAAGGCATTGCAACAGCAGCAGGCATAATAATAGCATTAGAACCACTTATGGGATTAGCAGTTGCCACTATTGCAATTGGAATGATAGCAATTTCTAAGAGAGTTTCAGTTGGTGTGATAGTTGCGGCATTATCCTTGCCAGTAATTTCATATTTCTTTGACCCCAAATATGTAATTTGGTCATGCATAATAGCTGCAATTGTTATAATTAAGCATAGGGCAAATATCAAAAGACTTATTAAAGGTGAAGAGCCAAAATTAAATTTTAAAAAGCAATAATTGGAGGTGCTTCAATTGGAAAACAAAATTACTGTTTTGGGAGCTGGAAGCTGGGGAACCGCTTTGTCCATAAGCCTTTCATCAAATGGTAATCCTGTAAAGTTGTGGGGTAGGAACTCTCAAGAATTAGATCAAATTAGAGATTCGAGGGAAAACAAAAGGTATTTACCTGGAATTAAACTAGGTGAAAATATATTAATTGTCAACGATATTCAAGAGGCAATGAAAGATTGTAATATTATTGTTTGTTCGATTGGATCGCAATCGATAAGGTCCCTTATGCAAATGATTAAACCTTATGTTAAAGAAGGTTGCGTAATTGTTAATACTGC
>CAYRVM010000064.1:3655-8046 GCA_964427575.1 uncultured Oscillospiraceae bacterium
GGGAATAGAAATGGGAAGCCACATGAGACTTTCCGAAATTGTAAGTCTTGAAGTTCCTAAGGCCGAATATGTTATTTTGTCTGGACCTTCGCATGCTGAAGAAGTTTCAAGAGGTATGCCAACAACTCTTGTAGCAGCTTCAGAAAATTTATTAACAGCAGAGAGAGTTCAAGATATATTTATGTCTAACAGGCTTAGAGTTTATACAAACCCTGACGTTATAGGGGTTGAACTTGGAGGCGCATTAAAGAATATAATTGCTCTTGGAGCTGGCGTTTCAGATGGGATGGGCTTCGGAGATAATGCAAAAGCTGCAATGATGACTCGAGGGATTACTGAAATTGCAAGATTAGGAATCAAAATGGGCGCAAATCATGCTACGTTTTCGGGTTTATCCGGAATCGGCGATTTGATTGTTACCTGCACAAGTTTACATAGTAGAAACAGAAGATGCGGAATGCTGATAGGTCAAGGAGTAAGCCCAAAGGAAGCCATCAAGGAAATAGGAATGGTTGTTGAAGGTGTATTTACGGCCGAGGCAGCATATGAACTAGCTAAAGAGATGGACGTCGAGCTCCCAATCACTGAACAGATTTATCATGTGTTGAAAGAAGAGATTTCTGCAAAGGATGCAGTAATAAAATTGATGGGCCGAGGAAAGAAACATGAGCAGGAAGAAATATTCTAAAATGAAGAAGCCATTTTGTTAAATCAAACAAAATGGCTTTTATACTTTTTAATTATAATAATTAAAAATTTATTTAATATCTTCTCCAAATCCGTAGTTTTCTATAATGTAATCTAAATCTTTATCTCCACGACCACTGCAGTTTATAAGAATTGAACCCAATTCTTGTTCTTTTGCGAGCTTTATTGCATATGCAACAGCATGAGCGCTTTCGATTGCAGGAATTATTCCTTCTTTCTTTGATAAAGTAAAAAATGCATTTACAGTTTCATCGTCAGTTGCTGTAGCATAGTTAACTCTTCCGGCGTCTCTTAAGAAGGCATGTTCTGGTCCTACACCTGGATAATCAAGTCCACTTGCAATAGAGTGAACCGGAAGTGGGAGCCCAGCTTCGTCTTGGAGCAATATGCTTTCAAAACCATGAAGTATTCCTTTTTTGCCATAAGTTAAAGTAGCTGCATTATCCCCAATAGCTGGACCTTTTCCAAGAGGCTCAACGCCGTAAATTTGTACTGGATCGTTTAGAAATGCTGAGAATAATCCTATTGCATTACTTCCACCGCCAACACATGCTACAAGGGCATCTGGCAGGTCTCCAGTCATGTCTATGAACTGTTCTCTAGCTTCGATTCCTACGACTGATTGGAAATCTCTTACCATCATAGGAAATGGGTGAGGCCCAACGACTGAACCTATACAATAAATTGAATCTTCATAGTTATTCATATATGCTTCAAAAGCCGAATCCACAGCTTCTTTTAATGTTTTTAAACCAAAGCTTACAGGAATAACTTTTGCGCCTAATATTTTCATCCTTGCTACGTTTGGAGCTTGCTTTAATATATCAACTTCGCCCATATGTATTTCGCATTCAAGTCCAAAGAAAGCTGCTGCTGTTGCAAGAGCGACTCCATGTTGTCCAGCGCCAGTTTCAGCAATAAGCTTTTTCTTGCCCATATATTTTGCCAATAATCCTTCACCCATACAATGGTTTAGCTTATGAGCCCCCGTATGATTCAAATCTTCTCGTTTTAAGTATATTTGAGTTCTGCCAAACATGTTTGATAAATTTTCACAATGATAAACTGGGGTAGGTCTTCCTTGAAATTCTTTTCTTATTCTTCTGAGTTCATTAATGAAATGAGCAGAGTGGCATATAGTTTCATATGCATAAGTAATTTCTTTAAAGCCGGGAATCAATTGTGGTGGAAGAAAGCTTCCGCCATATTCTCCAAAATAACCTTCTTTGTTTGGGTAGTCTTTACTGTAAGTTTTGTAATCCATTTCTTTTCTCCTTTTCAATCTTTACAAGTTATAACGAAAAGGGTTTTCTCTGCAACAAAAAACACCTATCCTAAAAAACAAGGACAAGTGTTAACCTGCGGTACCACCTTGGTTGATGTTTAAAAAACATCCGCTCTGCAGAGTGCTATCACACCCTTAGTCTATAACGCTGACAAGCGTCTTTGCTACTAAGATATTTCTTTTCACATCGCCCTCAGAGGCCCATTTATCTACATCTTTTCTATTCGGCTCACACCATTTCCGAACTCGCTTGAAGTTAGGTTTGTAGTTTTACTTCCTCTTCTACGGTTTAGAAGATATTAGCATTGTGAAACTTATATGTCAAGTAAATAAATAAAAATATTTAAATATTTTAAAGTAGGTCTGAAAGCAATCTGGAAATTGACTCAAGGAATTTAATCTTTATAGATCTTTTTTCATATAGAACTTTGGTCAATTCTGTAGAATCTTCCATATCTTTCTTATAAATGTTTTCCAAAATAAAGACCTGCTCAGAATCATATATAAATGCGTTTGCTTCAAAGTTTAATTTGAAACTTCTTATATCAAAATTAGCGGATCCAACTGACGCGACTTCTCCATCTACGCAAATTGTTTTCGCGTGCATAAACCCATTGTTGTAAATATATACTTTTGCGCCTACTTCGAGGAGCACGCCAATATAAGAATAGGTTGCCCAGTATACAAACATATGGTCAGGCATACAAGGTATCATAATTCTAAGATCAACTCCAGAAAGAACAGCATTCTTTAGTGACTCCAAAATACTAGCGTCGGGTACAAAATATGGCGTTTGAATAAAGATGTTTTTCTTTGCTGTAGAAATCATTTTTAAATATCCATGCTTAATTTCTTCTTGTCTAGAATCTGGGCCACTTGACACTATTTGAATTCCTGTTTTTCCTGTATAAATCGCTGCGTCAAAGAAAATTGATGGTATCGAAACCTTTTCTTTACTAGAAACACGCCAATCCATTAAGAACCTTGTATTCATGTCTAAAACTGAACTCCCAACAAGCTTAATATGGGTATCTCTCCAGAATCCAAATCTCTTTACATTGCCTAAATACTCTTGACCAATATTAAAGCCTCCAAGATAGCCAATTTGATTATCAATTACAACTAATTTTCTATGATTTCTATAATTTAATTTTAAACTAATATATTTAAATTTAGGTTTAAAGAAGAATGCATACTTACCGCCAGCCCTTTTGAACTCGCGCAGAGAAGCCTCTGAAATTTGTCTGCTACCCACACCGTCAAGTAAAAAGCGCACAGTTATTCCTTCTTTTGCTTTTTTAGTGAGAGCAGAGATTAATTCCTGACCAACAGCATCGTTTTTTACTATGAAATACATGATATGAATTGAATACTTTGCTGCATCAATATCTTTTAGAAGAGAATTCATTTTACTTTTGCCATCGGTAAAAACACTAACGTTATTATCTTGAGAATAGTAGGCTTTACCAAAGTTTTGATTCAACTGTATCATACGTTCCCAATTTACTGCAGTAGTACTATTGTAATGGAACTTAGAATTTTTCATCTCATCAATTAAAATTGATTCCTCATACTTTTCTAGCTTGTATATTTTTTGACGTGATATATTTTGAGAAAACATAAAATATAAGAATATGCCAAAGAAAGGTATTATGAAAATAATCATAATCCATGCAACCGTAGCAGATGGATTTTTTCGCTCTAGAAAAATAATTGAAAATGCTAGCAAGAAATCAAGGATATAAATTATTAAAACTAAAAATGAAATGTTAGGCAAAAAAGATAAACTCATAATTCCCCCATAACTAATACATTATTAGAATGAAACTAAAAACAGGGGGGAAACACCCCCCTGTATTCTATTTTAGAATATTGTCTATTTTATCTTCGAATACTGATTGAGGAACAGCTCCAGTTACTTTCTCGAGTATAACGCCATCTTTTACAAAGAAAATGGTAGGAATACTCATAACTTTGTGAGATATTGCCAACTTCTTTTGTTCATCAATGTTAATTTTATAAAAATTTACTTTGCCGGTATACTTTTCAGCTAAGTTGTCCATGATAGGGCCAACCAACTTACATGGTCCGCACCAATCTGCATAAAAATCAACTACCGAAAGGGTATTGGATTTCATTACAAGAGTTTCAAATGTTTCTTCTGTTAAATTTAATAAATTAGCCATAATTTCCTCCTTATTACTATTTAGATAATATTTTCAATAAAGTAATCGTATATTTGGGTTGATAAAGATGTTTTGTTTTAAAGTAAATTATTATTGATAAAACCAACATCATTCCACCGAGAAGTAATCCCATGAATTCGGGAACTACTATTTTAATTAATAAATTACTAATCTATAAACTCAATAAAACTAACATAGTTGGCATTAAATAA
>CAYRVM010000065.1:0-841 GCA_964427575.1 uncultured Oscillospiraceae bacterium
AAGGAAACGTATATATAATTAACTCAACGTTTTGCATATGACTAAATTTGCATTATTCAATACAAAGTTGTATAATTATGCATAAAAGAAGTTTAATTATATTACATTAATAAATTTGCTAGATAATCAACTGAGTCTCCAGATGCAAAACGGGGAGGGTTGTATATTATGGCATATAATACTAACCAAGCTAGTCCATGAATATTTTAAAGCAACATTGATAGGGAAAAGCCTATCTGATGTTGCTATTTTTTTGATGAATAATATTCATTGTCCCAATAGTGAAAGGTGGTGGCAATTTGATGAAAATAGCACTTGGAAAAACTAATTCTACATGAAATTTGCAATATTCATAAAAAATGAAAATTTTAAAGCTAGAATATATTGTTTTATTCGAAAAAAGGAGGAATAATAAATGAACAAAAGAAAATTTAGACCAATAGCATTCATACTGACACTTTTAATGATGTTTACAATCTATACACCAATGGGCGGAATTGCATATGCTGATTCTGCAAGTTCAGGGACAACTTTAACTCTTACAGTAAGTGGCTCAGCAATTCTAAACGGTTCAATTACTGTTAATGTTACAGCAAGCCCTGCCTATAACGGTGAACTTCAATTAGTTTCATCAAGTCCAGGATCTATTACTTTGCCAACAAGCCATGTAACCATATCAAATGGATATGCAACATTTATTGCAACTGCTTCAGCTTTGGGTAGCTTTTGGATAAGAGCAACCGATGTTGGGAATAGCAGTGTAACTGGTGCAACTAACTCATTTGATGTAGGTATATTAGGTTTTAATGTGGAAGTTCCCAATAATACTTACGGTGATACC
>CAYRVM010000065.1:851-8042 GCA_964427575.1 uncultured Oscillospiraceae bacterium
TACCGTCGGAGTCACTGTAACAGCTATTGATGCACTTTCTCAAGCGGTTCCATCATACAGAGGAACTGTAGTTTTTGGTACAAGCAACACAACTCGTTCAGGGGTAACAGCTCTCCCTCCGACATACACATTTGTCAGCGGCGACAATGGCAGACATTATTTTGGTAGTTCTGTTACTTTCGGAGAAGCTGGCACCTTCTGGCTAAGTGTTAACGATCAAGCCAACTGGTCTAAATCCGGATATGCTAATGGAATTGTTGTAAGCAAAAAGGGACTGACTATAGGTGGTTCATTAACCGTTGCTGATAAAGTTTACCACGGCGACTATTATCCTGATTCAACAACATTAAGTGGATTAACAGTAGTAGGAACTGTTTTTTCTGATGAGATTACATTAAATTCGGTTACAACAAGATTCCCTGATAAAAATGTAACCACCGGAGCAATCGTAAGTATTTCTTCTGCCACTGCAAGCGGAACAAGATCTAGCAATTATTTGCTATCATTAACAGGTTCTCCTACAGATACAGCAAATATAACTAAAAAAGATGTGTCTGGTAGTTTTACTGTCCCATCCAGCAAAGTTTACGATAGGTCAACATCTGCTTCTATTTCGACAACTTCGTTAAACGGTTTAGTATCTGGAGAAGAATCTTTAGTAACATTGAGTGCCATAAGCGCTTCTTATAGTGATTGGAACGTTGGAACTGGTAAAACTGTTACATTAAATACTCCTTCACTTTCAGGTACTGAAACAGACAAGGGAAATTATAATCTAGTTTCTACAACCATTACTACAACAGCTATTATCACTGCTAAGCCTCTTACCGTTAATTCTGCGAGTGTTACAACTAAAGTATATGACAGCACAGATTCTGCAACAGTTGCTGGAGCTACATTATCCGGTATTATTTCTGGTGATGTAGTGACTATAGGCTCAGGAACTAGTGGTAGCTTTAACAGTGAACATGTTGGTACTGGTAAAAATGTAACAACTAATATGACTTTAAGCGGAGATGATGCAAGTAATTACTCGATTACGCAGCCTACTCTAAGCGGAGAAATAACTAAGAAAGCGGTAACTATTTCCGGTTCATTTACTGTTACGACAAAAGTATATGACGGAACAACCGATGCTTCAATAGCAACAAATTCTTTGACAGTTCCTGGTTTTATTGATGGCGATAATGTTACCTTAAGCGCAATTGTTGCTTTTCCAGATAGACATGCAGGAACTGGAAAGGTTGTTAGCCTTCTTAATACAACTTCATTGACATCGATACCAGACTCTTTTGGGGCTACTAGTTATGTAGGCGATTCTGATAGCGACGCTGAGAATTACTCCCTATCAATGACAGATTCACCAACTGCTGCAGGAATTATTACTGCGGCTCCATTTACAATCACAGCGATTGATATTGCTAAGTATTATAATCGAGCAACTCCAGAAACCTTTGGCATAACCTATGCCGCTGTTGCTTATTCCGATGACATAACAACGGCTGCTTTATCATACTCATCAAATGCAGTCAATGCAACGCGTGCAGGGATTTATACCATTACACCTTCAAATGTAACAAGCCCAACTCATAATTACACTATTAGCTACGCTGATGGGACCTTAACTATAAGTCCAAAAGCACTTACAGTTACTGGTGCAGTCGTGACTTCTAAAGTTTACGATGGGACAACTGCTGCTGCAATTACTGGGGCTACCCTTTCTGGAATTGTCTCGGGAGATACAGTAACATTGTCAAATGCTTCTATTAGTAGCTTCGCTTCAAAAGATGTAGGAACTGGCATTGCCGTTACTAGTTCTGCTATGACAATTGAAGGAATCGATGCTGCAAACTACTCATTAACTTATCCTATTTTAACTGGAAATATAACTTCCGCTTCATCTGGTGGCGGTGGCTTAGGTGGTGGCGGTGGCGGCGGCGCAGTAGTAGTTGAGCCTCCAGTTGTTACACCTCCAGCAGTTGCAGCAAAGTTGAAACTCGAATTCAACATTGGAATAAACAATTCTTACTTAACAACTGGAACAACTGTTAAGGCAATTCAAGTTATGGACATTGCTCCAGTTATCGTTGAAAGCAGGACTTTGCTTCCAATCAGATTTGTTGTTGAGCCTTTGGGTGGAACAATCTCTTGGAACGAACCTGAACAAAAGGTAACAATCATTCGGGGAACTACCACAATAGAGCTTTGGATCGGAAATAATATGGCTACTATTAATGGAGTTTTAGTGATGATTGATCCAAACAACGCAAATGTTAAGCCTTTCATAATAGACCCTCCAGGACGCACAATGCTTCCACTTCGCTTCATATCTGAAGCTCTTGGATGCACTGTTCTATGGGATGAGCCTACACAGACTGTAACAATTACAGAACTATAAAAGTGGCGCCGGATGGCGTGAATAACTAAATTAAGAGCAACCCCGACCGGTCTGGTCGGGGTTGCTCTTTTGTATATATTTGTTTTGATCGTTAATTTGAGTTTCAATTTTTTGTAATCTAGAAGTCGAACTTGTACTGTGTCAACCCTAGTTCTTTCTGCATCGCTAGGATTTCCTGGATTAGGGTTTCGTTCATTGGGACGCCCTTGCCTTTGCGTTCCTGGTAGGCAAGATATTCTTTTTCGCCGGCTGTGTAGATTCGGTCGTGGCCGGGTGCTTTCTTTGAAGCCCGCAAATCTCTTAGGATGTCGCCGGTGGTTTTTTTGAAAGCGTCGAGTTCTGTAAATGCAGTTATATCTACTGCCATGAAGAAGTGCCCTAGATGATATGGTACTTTTTTTCCATCTTCAAATCCTAGAAGCATCTTGAGGAAGCTTCCGCCTTGGAGCGCCGCTGAAAGTATTTCAACAACAGTCGCATATCCATAGCCTTTATAACCGCCTAATTCTTCGCCTATGCCTCCAAGTGGAGTTAAGGCTGCAGTTCCTTTAACAAGGTCCTTTAATACTTCGTGTGTGTCAGTTCTGGAGTTTCCCTGCTCGTCGATTACCCATCCTAGTGGAAGCTCTTTACCAAGTTTATCGTAAACTTCAATCTTGCCTCTTTGCGTAATTGATGTTGCACAGTCGATTACGAATGGGAAGTCTTCATCTGTAGGCATCCCAAATACTATCGGGTTTGTGCCGAGCATGTTTTCTACGCCAAAGGTGGGGGCGATGGAAGGTCTGGCATTGGTTCCGGTCATGCCGATCATGCCCGCTTCGGTGGCCATGGTCGCGTAGTAGCCCGCTATGCCATAGTGGGTGGAGTTGCGCACCGCTACCATGCCCATGCCAAATTTCTTTGCCTTCTCAATGGCCATGGTCATTGCTCTATGTCCGATTACATGTCCCATTCCGTCGTGTCCGTCTATGACTGCAGTGGTTGGGCCTTCTTTAACTATCTCGAAATTTGTTACTGGGAATTGGATTCCATCTTTGATTCTGTCATAGTAGATTGCCTTTAAACGATTGATCCCATGGGAATCAATTCCTCTCTTATCCGCCTCGATTAAAATGTCAGCACAGATTCTGGCATCCTTTTCTGGAACGCCGACTCCGATGAAGACATCCTTCATGAAACTCTCCATCTTATCAAATTCAACCCAGCCTAGTTTGTTTTCCATTATTATCACCTTTTACCGCAATTAAGCTTGCGACAAAATCCTTTCATTTAATATCTAATATTATATATCCCTCAAGTTCTTACCACAATACTTGCCCCTTAATAATTCCTATCGGCTGAATTTGACATTGTTAAGTAATAGGAATAAAATTAAACCATAAACTAGTATAAAAAGATGCTAATTTTAATGAGAATAAGGAGGTTCCATTATGAGTACAGTTGAAAAATCAATGGCTAATCTGACTAAATGTGTATGCCACCTTTGTCCAACCTACACCTTTACTTGCAAAATTAAAGCTGTTCCAGGAATCGTTAAGGGAATGGTTACTGACATCCATAAAGCAGAGCACGTAGATAGTATGTTCTGTGTGTTCGGAAAAAGTAAATGCATCGACGAAGAAAAAGGATGTATATGCAACGATTGTGACGTTTATAAAGATAACAAACTAGAAGGCAAGTTTTTCTGCACAAAATAAGGCCCAAGTAATTAATTTTTAATTTCGATCGCTCAAAGGGCTGTTCAATTTTCATTGAGCAGCCTTGATTATTGTTTGAATGGTAACTTTCTACATGCTAGAATATATTAAATTTGACTCATCTCTAATTTGTCCTGTTTGCAAAGAAAATTTGGTGCGAGTAACTTCAGATAAATGTTTTCGTTGCGCAAATAACCATAGCTTTGACATTTCAAAACAGGGCTATGTTAATTTGCTAACCAATAGTCAGAAAAGTAGCAACCTGCCAGGAGACTCAAAAGATATGGTTCAGGCGAGAAGGGATTTTTTATCCGGTGGCTATTATAGAGAATTGTCAGATAGATTGAATAAGTTAATTGTAGGCAACAATTTAAATGCATTAAATATACTCGACATTGGCTGTGGAGAAGGTTATTATACTAATGAATTAATCAAATTTGTAAAGGATCAAAACATACAAGCCAGTTTTATAGGTTTGGATATTTCTAGGGATGCGATAAAGTTTGCCAGCTCTTTAAATAAGGAAATTCTTTGGGTAGTTGGGAATAGTCATTATTTGCCGATTAAGGATTCTTCCGTAGATTGCGCATTATCTGTGTTCAGTCCAGTTAAGATTCCTGAGATTATTAGGGTATTAAAGGGTGAAGGTATTTTTATTCGTGTATTGCCAGGGACTAACCATTTGATTCAAATTAGAAATATTATTTACCCAAATGTGATTTTGGCAGAAGAAAAAGATCTTTCCATAGAGTACGATGGCTTAAAGCTTATTGACAGCATAAAGGTTACCTACGATATTTCGCTTGATACAGAGGGTTTGCTTGAGCTGGTGAGGATGACTCCTCACTATTGGAAAACAAGTAAGGCCAATAAAGAAGTCCTAAATGAAATTGAAAAATTAATTGTTT
Organism: uncultured Oscillospiraceae bacterium; assembly: GCA_964427575.1. GTDB lineage: Bacteria > Bacillota > Clostridia > Peptostreptococcales > Anaerovoracaceae > JBAWWY01. Next base: position 5,858 of record CAYRVM010000065.1, read on the forward strand.
CTATCGATATGCAGATAGCAACTTTTTCAAAATAGACTATTCCTAAATTATTAAACGTTTGCTATAATAAAACATATTTTCTTAAGTTGAGGAGTTTTTATGAAAGTTAGAGTTTGGCATTTAATTATGATTGCTACAGGGATTTTTTCCTTGTATCTTTTCATATTTGGCAATCAAGAGTTTATTGATAATCCAATAACCAATAAAACTACACAAGTCGCAGTTGTAGCTTTTGTTTTGTTGTTTTTAATTAGCTTTATTAAGACTATGTATGATTTTTTTCCAAGAAGGAGATCTTTTAAGAGATTCAGCAGTTTAGATGTTTTACAGCTTACAAGCTATATTTCAATAGAGAATAAAAGAAAGCCTAAGCAAGCAAAGAAGCGATATCTGCTATTAGGATTTGTGTTGGTCTTAATCATCGGGTCTGGACTTCTGTGGGAAAATTCTCAGATGATTGTCCCTGAAAGCGCCTTGAATATAACCAAATATATTGATACCCGAATAAGCCTAACTTTAGAAAACGAGGGGGGCTTAACTTCAACCACTTTCAACGAAAATCTCCCAATTTTAGTTAAGTGGGAAGGTCTAGAACAAGGTAAAAATTATGCTTGTAGAATTATCATTTCAGGAAATGATGAAGCTGTGGTTTATCCATTAGATAATTGGCCGATATTCAAAATAAATCAAAATGGTGGAATTTCTCAAAGAGGATTGATTACGCGTGTTTTAAAGCTAAATGATTTTGCCTTGGGCAATAAATTCAACAAGAGCTTTGCACTACCTCTTGCTTTAGGAGATTATACTATTCAGCTTGTAGAAATAGAAAATCCAAGCGCAATAATCGTTTCAGAAAGCAATTTCTCAATTGTTGCCTTTGATGCAAAGTCAGTAGAAAAACTAATAGCTTATATAACTGCTGAAGGTAATATAACTAAACATTTCAGATCCTATACAAGAATCGGCTCTGAGATCATATCAATCTGGGCGCAAACTCCTAAAGGCTATTTTGTTTCTGGAATATTGAAAACATATTTTACCGATTATAACGGCGTTGTTGATAAAGAATCTGCGATAGGTGTAAATGAAACACCTTTTAGCACAAGTGTTAATGGAACTTCGATTAACTTAGATAGTTTGGAAGGGGATCTAGCCCCCGGAATTTATGTTTATGAGTTTATTGTTGACGAAAAATTAATTCTTAAATTGAAGTGTAAAATATAACGTTTAAAGCCTATCATAATAAAAAGTCTAGTATGCCATTTATTGCATAGAGTGGGATATTTATTATCCAGTCATCCTTTCTATAGTCCGACATAGATGTTCGAATTGAAAATTTTGGTTTGTATTTTAAAGAGTAACTCTTTAAGCTTTTAGCCTGTAAGTTTTCTGAAGCCTTTACTTCTAGGGGAATAACATTTGCGTCTGCTTGAAAAATAAAATCAATTTCTCCACTTGATTTTTCTACACTCCAATAAAATGGTTTTATTTTTTTGGTTGCAATTAACTGTTGAAGAACATATTGCTCTGTTAATGAACCTTTAAACTCTTCGAATATTGAATTTCCAATCAAAAGAGATTTTTTATCTACGCCGCTAATGGCTGAAAGCAATCCAACGTCTAAAATAAAAAGCTTAAATCCGTTAAAATCTTGGTATGCAACAAGCGGAATGTCTGGTTTTGTTACCCTAGACACTTTATAAATTAATCCGCAATCCAGTAGCCATTGCATAGCTAGCTCGTATTCCCTAGCCCTTGCTCCTTGTTTGATTAGTCCATAAACGAATTTTTTGTTTTCTTTCGCAAGTTGAGAAGAAATTGATTTCCAAAGCATTCTTATCCTTGGAACTGTTTCACTTGGGGCATGCTTTGAAAAATCTTGCTCATAAGCTAAAAGTAATCTATTTTGAACTTCTCTAACTTTCTCAAAGTCCTGGTTTTTTATAAATGTGCTAACGGCTTCTGGCATTCCTCCTACAAAATAGTATTGCTTTAGAAGTTCCATAAATCTATTTTTAAAGCTTTTTATCATCTCAAAATCTTTTACCAGCAGAAGCCCTGCCAAATTTTCATTTCCAGTGGCAGTCAAGAATTCAATAAAATTGAGTGGGTAAAGGTCCATGAATTCGACCTTGCCAACTGGAAATGAGGTCCCAGGGTGAAGAGCCACACCAAGCATAGATCC
>CAYRVM010000066.1:0-7930 GCA_964427575.1 uncultured Oscillospiraceae bacterium
TTTTTATATTGCTTAGGTCTTTGGTGGTGCTCGTGTTATATAAGGTTATGGAAAGGTCTATATTATTTCCTGCTTGGACGGAGGACCCGCCGTAGCTGTATTTTTCTACTATTAGCTGGGGTGTCTTTGAAGACCCGCTGGTCTTGCAGAAGGTTCCCGTAAATTGCGATTGTTGGTTGCTTGTGGTTGTTGAGGTAGAAGATGATTCTACCTTTATTTCGATTGGGTAGTATTTTTCTTCTGATGAAGAGGGGATATAAAGGCTTACGGAATAGGCTTCGCTAGAACCTGAGGTTATATAAGGCTCAATGAAGATGTTCTTTGATTTATTGATGACGCCATCGGTTGGAATTACAGAAACCTTTAGGTTTCGCATAACGCTACTCCCGCTATTTGCAACAACAAACGAAAGATTAAAGTCCTGCCCTGGAACGACCTGAGTAGGGATGCTTAGACTCTCAATGGAAATCTTGCTTAGAATTCCAGGTCCATCTGATTCGATAGGTATGTATAAGGACTGAGAAAAACTTACTGAAGTTCCATTTCCATCCTTGCCAGTTACTTCTATCCCAATAGGATAATTGCCGCTGTCCATATTGTCAGATGCTATTAATGGAAATATAGCAGTGCCCGTATGGCTTGCTGAAATATCACCTATGTATTTGCTGGTGCTAGCATTGTCAAGGGTCATGCCAGCTGGCAAAGAACTTAAAGTTACTGTAACAGCTCTTAACGAAGAGGTGTCCTTGTTCTTTACCATTATTGAAAAATCATTAGTTTTCCCTGCAATGATTGAATCACCAAATTCAAAATCATGAGTAACTTCGATTGCTGAATTGTAGGTTGGAGTATCGATTACTTCTGCCTTTACCCTGACAATGCAGTTGAAATCTGGGATTCCGCTGATGCCAGAACCGGTCGCTGATACAGGCAAGGTGTATGTTCCCGCTAGAATCCCATCCAGATTGAGGGACCAAGTTGCGGTAACTGTGCCGCTGGCTGGAGCTTCGACAGTCACTGGGTTCGTTCCGATGAAGATTAATCCGTCGGTATTGTCGGCGCTTAATGAAATTCCTGAGATTGTTGTGGCTGTATTATTAGTAACGGTAACTCTTAAAGTTGCCGTACCATTTTCATATCCAGAGCAAAGTATAGGCTGGGAAAGAGTAATTTCGTTGGCCCCATAAACTGGCTTTTCAAATGCTAAACTTGAAAATATTAATATTAAGGCTAGAAGTATGGAGAATAGTTTATTTGTTTTCATGATTGTGGTACTCCTCTTTTGTTAAAATGTTCAGGATGCTCACATCCTCCAATGTTACGACTCTATCTGCGTGTTTTGCTATTTCTCTGTCATGGGTTACTATGATTAGGGTTTGGCCATTTTCTTTGACCATCGCTATTATTAGGTCTAAAACTTCCTTAGAAGTGTGGCTGTCAAGGTTGCCGGTTGGCTCATCCGCGAAGATTATCTTTGGCTTGCCTACTATTGCTCTTGCAATTCCAACACGCTGCTGCTGACCACCGCTCATGCGGGAGGGCTTTCTTTTATCGAAGCCTTTGAGACCTACCTGCTCAAGAGCCTTTCTTGAGTCAATGGTTCTCGTCTGGCTTGAGGCTCCTTGGAAAATAAGAGGTAGGCTTACATTTTCTAATGCTGTGAACATAGGGAGGAGATTGTAGGATTGAAAAATAAAGCCTATATTCTTCTGTCTAAAGAGAGTAATTTGGGCTTCGTTTAGGGTGTGAATAGGAATGCCACCGATTAGGATTTCTCCCTTAGTTGGCTTTTCAAGACCGGCCATCATATTTAAGAAGGTGGATTTTCCAGATCCGGAAACTCCAAGGAGGCAGATTATGTCTCCCTTATAAATATCAAGACTTATTGAATTGAGTGCAACGACCTTTTCTTCACCCATTCGATATACTTTTCTGAGATTCTTAATTTCTATAAAAGGTTTAATTTTTCGTACCCCCAGTGTTTATATTTTTAATAAATTTGCTACGCAAATTTGGTGAGCTAGTAACCGTTGCGGCATTTATTTTAAAAAGGTACTAGGTGTTTGTAAGAAAAGCGTTGCGACAATAATGCCCGTGGAGTACTTGTACGAAACGGCGTCGCTCCGACTTTTCGTCAAACACCTAGTGCCTTTATCCAATCGTAGACCTCCGCGTCGCTAGGCATTCTCCAGTCTCCGCGAGGCGACAAGCTAACGGAACCCACCTTTGGTCCATCTGGCACGCAACTGCGTTTAAACTGTTGCGAGAAAAATCTTTTATAAAATAAAGTCAGCCACTTCTTGATTTCAGTTTCCGAATATTCCCCATCAAATGCCTGAGAAGCAATGAATAGAAGCTTCTTCGGGTTCATGCCAAACCTAATTGTGTAGAATAGGAAAAAGTCATGAAGAATATATGGGCCAACGGTATCCTCTGTCTTTTGAACTATATTGCCATCTTCTCCAGGCGGAAGCAGTTCAGGTGAAATCGGAGTATCCAAAATTCCTTGAAGAATTCCTCGGAGCTTTGCATTATTCTTGCTGAAGCTCTTTTCTTCCAATTCACCCTGCAATAGATTATCCATTACCCATTTGATTACAAAGATTACTAAGGTTTTTGGGATACTTGCATTGACGCCATACATGGACATATGATCACCATTGTAAGTACTAAAGCCGAGAGCTATTTCTGATAAATCTCCTGTTCCAACCACAAAACCATTTTCCATATTGGCTATGTCCATTAGAATCTGAGTTCTTTCTCTAGCTTGAGCATTTTCAAATGTAACATCTCGCTTTGCGGGATCCTGACTTATATCCTTAAAATGAAGGGACACGGATTCGCTGATGGGGATTTCGCGTTTTGTTACCCCAAGGAGGTCTATCAATGCCAATGCATTGTCATAAGTCTTATTGGTTGTGCCAAAGCCTGGCATTGTTACAGCTATGATGCTCGAAGCGTCTAAACCTAATAGCTTGATAGTTTCTACGCATACCAAGAGGGCAAGAGTTGAGTCGAGACCTCCCGAAATCCCCAGCACCAGACTTTTTGATTTTGTGTGTTCAAGTCTCTTTGCCAAGCCTGCGGTTTGAATGCTGAATATTTCCTTGCATCGTTCATCTATCTTGAGCTTGTCAGATGGGACAAAAGGATTTTTCCCATAAACTCTGCTAAGCTTTTTAACACCTTCTGTAATAGTCTTTATTTTATATAGTTTTACGGATTGATATTCATTTCTTACACTCATATTACTTGTTGAAATTTCATAATTCTGTCCGTAAGCTCTTTCAAATTTCAATCTTTCAAAGTCAATTTCTCCATAAGTTATTGTGCTTTCGCGACGGAACCTATCTCCGGAAGATAATAAAGTTCCATACTCTGCAATCAGGCAATCACCTCCGAAAACTAGATCAGTTGTGGATTCGAAAACTCCAGCGGATGCATAAACGTACCCGCAAATATTTTTAGCGCTTTCATGAAGCACAAGATTTCTTCTGTATTCTGATTTGCCAACCATTTCATTGCTGGCGGAAGGATTGAATATAATGTGGGCACCATTGAGACATAAGTGTGCGCCAGGAGAAATTGGAACCCATAAGTCCTCGCAAATTTCCATTCCTAGTTTCAAATCGCTTTCTTCGTCGTCAAATATTAAATTGCCAAATGGGATATCATATCCAAACAGATTAATTTCTGTTATATCTCTTGAGATAGAAAGACCTGAGGCAAACCATCTAGCTTCGTAGAATTCTTTGGAGTTGGGTGGGAACATTTTGGGGACTATCCCCTTAATGATTCCATTTTGAATGAGACCGGCACAATTGTAGTAATTGTTTTCCACTTTTAAATGAAAACCGACGATAACAACTGAATCCACTTTTTTGGTTTCTTCAGCTATTTTCTTGAGCCCTGCTAAAGTATTTTTGTATAGAAAATCTTGATAAAATAAGTCCCCACAACTGTATCCTGTGATACAAAGTTCAGGAAATAAAATTATTCCTGCGCCACCTGCGTTTGCAGTGTTGATGCATGATAAAATTTCGTCTGTATTATACTCAGTATTCGCCAATCTAAGTTTGGGAGATACTGCCGCAACCTTAACCATTCCAAGGGTATTCAAAACTACCACCTCCAATTTTCTCTATTATATATCATTATAATGTAATAAAGAATATATTCCATAGGAAATTAGACGAAAAATGTTCGAATTAGTTTCATTGATTAAGGAGTTTTTTTTATATATAATGATTGTGAATTAGGACAAATTTGCTTGGAGGGTTATTGAATGAAGAATATATATATTAACGACTTGAGTGTGGATACAGAAGTTTTAGATTTTTTTATGGTGAAAAGCTTTGCAATCAAGCTTGGAGCTAATAAAAAGCAATATCTGGATTTGACGCTTGGAGATAAAACTGGAGAAGTTGTAGGGAAAAAGTGGGACATTGCAGATCAGGAAATCACAGCGCTTGAGGGAGTAAAAGAGGGCGATGTTTTAAAGGTTAGGGCAACTGTTACCGAGTGGAATGGCTTAAAACAACTCAAACTGACAAAAGTTAGAAAGTTGAATGCTGATGAGACTTATGAAATTATGGATTTCGTGAAGGCAGCACCGATTAGCCCAGATATTATGTATTCATACATAAAGGGTTCTGTTATAGCAATGAAGGATCCTGATCTTAAGGCTTTGTGTTTAAGAATTTTGGAGGATCATAAGGTAAAACTTATGTACTACCCAGCAGCTTCTAAGAACCATCATGCTGAGATGGCAGGACTTCTTTACCACATTAAAAGGATGTTAGAAATGGCCGAGAGAGTTTGCGATGTCTACGATACATTAAATAGGGATTTGGTTGTTACAGGTGTAATAATTCATGATATTGAAAAGCTAACTGAAATGGATGCAAACGAGCTTGGAATTGTTTCTGGATATTCATTTGAGGGGCAGATGCTAGGACATTTGGTTCAGGGAGTGAAGGTAATCGATAGACTTGCTAAAGAACTTAATATAAGCAATGAAAAAGCAATAATGCTTGAACATATGATGATATCTCATCACTATGAAGCCGAGTATGGAAGTCCTAAGAAGCCACTATTTCCGGAAGCAGAGATTCTGCACTATTTGGATATGATGGATTCTAAGATGTACGACATGGAAGAAGCTCTTATTAACACAGATCCTGGAGCATTCTCCGAACGTGTCTACACGATGGACAACAGAAGGCTTTATAAATCAAAGGAGTTCATAAAGATTTCCAAGAAAAAGTAGAAAGCAGATTTAACTTGAAATAAATACCGGTAAATATGACTTTTGGCATAAATCATAAGGTATATTGAATCCGGAATATTGGTAATCTGAGCAATAGGATTTTGCTTGAGAGAGTGGAAGGCAAAAGTATGGTAGTTTCTAAAAATGAAAATACTAAAGCAAGCACTGATGATGCAAATTCTAAAACTGAAATCAAAGAGGATTTCAATAATATAAATTTTAGAATTGAAATTCTGGACCGCAATGAAAGACTGAACTATGTCATGAGCAAGATTCGGGATGCTGAGTTTGCGGTCTATGCCGTGGGGGGCTGCGTCCGGGACGCGCTTTTGGGTTTGGAGCCCAAGGATTTCGACATCGCCACAAGCGCGACTTGGGAAACCTTGATGCAGTTGTTTCCCAAGACGAAAAAGCTGGGGCAGGAATTTGGAACCTTTGGCACTGTGCAAATTGACCACAACGGCTTTTTCGCGGACGCCGCCACCTTCCGCACCGAGTCCGGCTATAGCGACTTTCGGAAGCCGGACGAGATACATTACACGGAAAGCATCTATGAAGATTTAGATAGAAGAGACTTCACAATCAATGCCATGGCATATAATAGTTGGAAAGGTTTAATTGACAAGTTCGATGGCATGGATGATCTCAATAATAGAATTATTAGAGCAGTGCTAGATCCTGTTGCTAGATTTAACCAAGATGCACTTAGAATATTAAGGGCTATAAGATTTTCATCTCAATTGGATTTTGAAATTGAAAAAGAAACCCTTAAGGCAATGGATAAAATGGCATATCTAGTTGCTTCGATTCCAAAAGAGAGAGTGAGACAGGAATTCCAGAAAGCCATTTTAGGGAAATCACCAAAAAGGTGCTTGGAATTGATGGTTGAAATTAATTTATTTCAGTACCTGGGCATAGATTACAAAGAAAAACTATCGGATAGTGAAGCAGAAGCGCTCAGGGAATTAGTGGAGAGCATTGATAAAAGTGAAAGCAATTTTAACTTGAGAGTGGCGCTAATGTTAAACTGCTTGAATGCAAGCAGAGCCCAAGACTTTGCAAGGTATTTAAGTCTTAAGAAGACGCTGCGATTATAAAGTGGAATATTTACTTTTTACCAAAAGAATGGAAACAAAATGACCGAAATATTTGCAAGAATTGAAGAAATTGTTTTTTATAACGAGGACAATCAATATACAGTAGCTATTGCCGATTACGAAGGTAATCCGACTACTGTTGTTGGAGCTCTTCTTCCTTCTGCGGTGGGAAGAAGTTTTAGATTTTTTGGAGACTGGATAACGCATCCTTCATATGGGGAGCAGTTTTCCTTTACAGAATATGAAGAGGAAATGCCAAAGGACAAAGACGGCATTGCCTCTTTTTTAGCATCAGGAGTTATAAAGGGAATTGGAATAAAGACTGCTCAAACAATTGCAAATCATTTTGGGGAAAAGACCTTTGAAATAATTGAAAACTCGCCGCATAGGTTGACTGAAATAGATGGGATTGGGCAGGTAAAAGCCGAAGCGATTTCAGAAGCTTTCAGAAGTCATAGGGAATTTGCAGAAATCTGCTTCTTCCTTCAGGAGTTTGGGGTTTCATCAAATTATGCCATGAAGCTTTACAAGGTATATGGAAGCGATACTATTAGAACGATTAGAGAAAATCCATACCAACTAGTTAACGATGTATTTGGGATTGGGTTTAAAAAAGCTGATAGAATTGCGGAAAAAATTGGGCATGACAAAAAATCGGATTTTAGAATTAAATGTGGGATTAAATACATATTAAGTTTGGGAATAAATGACGGGCATACATATTTACCTAAGAGCGAGCTTTTTCAAAGAGCTGGCGAGCTCTTGGAAGTGTCTTTCGACAGCCTTGAAGATGGCCTTAGAGACATGGTGTTTTCTGCTGAAATCCATGTCGAAAACTTGAATAATGTGGCAGCGGTATTTCTGCTTCCCTACTATTACGCGGAGCAGAGCGTTTGCAAGAATATAATCACTCTCAACTCAGCCAAATTAAAAATGATTTCAGCGGACGTAAACGAGCTGATTCTAATCACTGAAAACCAGACCGGGAAAATTCTTGCACAGAACCAGAAGGATGCGGTGCTATCGGCCATAACCAATGGCGTCTGCGTAATAACCGGAGGCCCCGGCACTGGCAAAACCACCATCATCAACACCATAATGAAAGTTTTCGAATTCAGCAAGCTCTCAACCGCCATCGCAGCCCCCACGGGTCGCGCGGCAAAGCGGATCGCCGAAACAACAGGCTATCAGGCCAGCACGATCCACAGGCTCTTAGAATACTATTATTCCGAAGGCGACAATTCAATGACATTCGGCAAAAACTCCGAAAACCAGCTGGCCTATGACTGCGTCATCATCGATGAGGCCTCCATGGTCGACATCCTACTTATGAACGGCCTCCTCAACGCAATCAAACCCGGCACCAGGCTCGTTATCGTCGGCGACAAGGACCAGCTCCCATCGGTCGGCCCTGGCAATGTCCTAAGAGATATCCTCGATAGCGAATTTATACATGCGGTAAAACTAACCGAGATTTTCAGGCAAGCTAAGGAAAGCCTGATTGTCGTAAATGCCCATAGAATTTATAAAGGCGAATACCCTTATTGTAACGAGAAGGACAAGG
>CAYRVM010000067.1:0-7866 GCA_964427575.1 uncultured Oscillospiraceae bacterium
GTACTATGCGATTTTATCGGCGTAATTATGTAAAGGTGCTTTTCTCTGCGCAATTATGTAAAGGTGCTTTCTCTGCGTAATTGTGTAAAAGATTGTAGTAATTCCCAATTTTGCAATTTTATGATACCATGACGGAAGAAGAATTATGTTATCAATGAATATTGTTAAAGAAACAGAGGTATATTATGTTTAGAGAAATGAGAAGAAAAAAGCAAATATTATCAATAGAAGAAACCAGAGAAATTTTTAATTCATGCACTTCAGGAGTCTTGGCTGTTTCGGGGGATGATGATTACCCATACGCGGTTCCACTTAGCTATTCTTTTGAAGATGATAAGATATTTTTCCATTGCGCAAAAACAGGGCACAAGATTGATGGAATTAAAAGAAACGATAAGGTAACATTTACTGTTATAGATAGAGATGATATCATCCAGGAAACTTTCACAACCCACTTCCGTAGTGCTACAGCATTTGGCAGGGCAAGAATTCTTACTGAAGATAAAGAGAGAAGAGAGGCATTACAAAGTTTGATCAAAAAGTATTCACCAGACTATATCAAGGAAGGCGAAAAGGAAATTGACGGTGATTGGAATGTTGTATGCGTCGTAGAAGTTAAAATTGAACATATGACAGGAAAAGCAGCAATTGAAATAGTCAATGATAGGAAAATTTAGCCGCTAATATCACTAACATCGGTTTATAAACTTGAATATGAATATATAAAGTGGATGTAGTAAAGATTTGGGAACTGTGATAAAATTGTAAATAATTGTTTTTCCAAATTGTGCGAGCTCAGGGCAGTAGAAATCTACAAATCAAAGATTTGTGATTTCCTTGCATCAGTTCACCAACAATTTACTTCGCAAATTGGGTGAGCTCAGAGGAGATGATGAAATTGCGTATAAATATATTTTATTTTAGCGGAACAGGTTTTACTGAAAGAGTAGCAACTCATTTGTTCGATGAATTTAGGTCCATGGGGCATGAGGTTAATTTATATTACATACCTACCTTGATAACAGAAGGCGAGCTTAGCGGTATTTACGAGGATTGCGATATCTTCGGAATAATGTACCCTGTTCATTCCTTCAATGCCCCTGAGATAGTTGTGAAATTTGCTAAAAATCTTCCAAAAGTAGAAGGCAAAAAAGCTTTTATTGTTAAGACTGCTGGAGAAGATGCCAAGATAAATCACAGTTCTTCAAACCTTTTAATTAAAGTCTTAAAGAAAAAGGGCTATTTGGTAAGCTATGAAGAACTAGTACCAATGCCATCCAATTTTGTAACAAGATATGATGATGATCTAATTAGAAAGCTCGTTAGGAATGCAGACGGGATAGTAAAAATTATAGCTGAAGAAATCATTAAGGGAAGAAAAAAAGAATATAAGAGGAATCTTGGTACAAGAGCTTTTACAGGTGTATCAAGAGTAGAGTGGCTCGGGGCTCATATGTTGGCTAAATTTCACTTTACCGTTAACGAACAGTGTAATCTATGTGAGATTTGCGTTAAACACTGCCCAACCAACAATATCGTGATCAAAAATGACAAAATAAAATTCGGAACGAAATGCACATTCTGTATGAGATGTATATACTCTTGCCCTCAGAAAGCAATACATATAAAAAGACCATTTTCAGGCATCGAGGTCAAGGACTGGTTTGATATAAATGAGTTATTAAAGGATAATGAAAAATAGGTCTATAAGCTTATAAAGAACTTGACATGGATTTTTAATTATGTTACCTTTATTGAGCGACTTTACAATGATTAGCATGATAAAATTGTGTTAGGTATATCATTTAAAGATAAGAAAACACTGAAATAAAGCAACCTGGGAGGTGTAAAAATGAGAGTCAAGGTAACACTAGCATGTACTGAATGCAAGCAAAGAAACTACAATACGGAAAAGAACAAGAAGAATGATCCAGATCGTATTGAGTTTAATAAATACTGCAAGTTTTGTAAAAAACACACACTTCACAAGGAAACTAAATAAAGGGAGTGAACTAAATGGAAAAGAAAAAAGCTGAAAAAAAGACAATGGTAAGCAAGGTCGCAGCACAAGCTCCAAACAGACAGAAGATGGACATTAAAGGATACTTTAGAGGTATTAAGACTGAAACTAAAAAAGTAGTTTGGCCAACTAGAAAAGAACTTGGTTCTTATACAGGGGTTGTTGTCTTTACTTGTTTTGCTTTTGGCTTAGGTATCTGGATTGTCGATACACTTTTTCTCGGAGCGCTCAAGTACATATTGAATATTAGTTTGTAAACTGCAAAGGAGGGGGAAGCACTAGTTGCTTCTGCTCGTTATAATGGCTAAAAAAAATAAAAACGAAGAACTAGAAAATCTTGAGGATGATTTTGATCTTGAAGATGAGTCTGCATTTGAGGAATTCGAAGATGAATTCGAAGAAGCGGATACTTCTGACGTTGAAGTAGAAAACGAAGAAGACGCTTTGCCAGAATTAGAAGATGAACCAAAATTAGATGAATTAACTTCAGTAGTTGAAGACAATACTTTAACTGTTGATGGAGAAACAAAATCTGAAGTGGAAGAAGCATTAAAGGAAGCAGACCCATCAAAGGCTGCGAAATGGTATGTTGTCCACACTTACTCCGGACATGAAAACAAGGTTAAGATTAATATTGAAAAAATAGTTGAGAATAGAGGGATGCAAGATCTCATTCTCAGTATTGTTGTGCCAACTGAAGACAGAGTTGAAATCAAAGATGGCCAACGCAAGATCAAGACCAGAAAAATGTTCCCAGGATATGTAATAGTAAAAATGATTATTACAAATGAATCTTGGTATCTTGTAAGAAATACTCAAGGAGTTACAGGCTTCGTTGGACATGGCTCTGAACCAGTGCCGCTAACTAATGAAGAAGTTAGAAGAATGGGAATAGAAAAAGTTTACATTAAACTTGATCTAGAAATTGGAGACAGCGTCAAAGTTATCAATGGACCATTCGAAAGCTTTATGGGAACTGTTGAAGAAATCCATATGGACAAGCAGATACTTAAAGTTAAGATATCCATGTTTGGTAGAGAAACTCCTGTCGAATTAGAATTCGGACAGGTTGACAAATTATAATAGATATTTAAAGGAGGTGACAAATTATGGCAAAGAAGGTTACAGCATATATTAAATTGCAGATAGCAGCAGGAAACGCTACTCCAGCACCACCAGTAGGACCAGCATTAGGACAAAAGGGCGTTAACATAATGGACTTCTGTAAGCAATTTAATGCAAAGACAGCAGACCAACCTGGAATGATAATACCAGTTGTTATAACTGTTTACGCGGATAGGTCGTTTTCATTTATTACGAAAACTCCACCAGCAGCAGTTCTGCTAAAAAAAGCAGCTAACATCAAGAGCGGTTCAGGCGAACCAAACAAGAAAAAAGTTGCAACTGTGTCAATGGATCAAGTAAGAGAAATTGCCAAGACAAAAATGCCTGACTTGAATGCTGCAAACATAGAAAATGCTGCAGACATGATCAAGGGAACAGCAAAGAGCATGGGAATTATAGTTAAGGATTAGTAAGTGGGAGGTTTTAAACCGCTATTACCACTAGGAGGAAACAAAATGCCAAAAAGAGGAAAAAATTATCAGGATTCACTAAAAGTTTTCGACAAGCACGTTCTATACGATGTTAACGAAGCTTTTGACACAGTTGTTAAGACTGCAAAAGCAAAATTCGACGAATCTATAGAAGTTCATATCAAGCTTGGAGTAGACTCAAGACATGCAGACCAACAAGTTAGAGGCGCAATTGTACTTCCACACGGAACTGGTAAAACTAAAAGAGTACTAGTATTCGCAAAGGGAGAAAAAGCAAAGGAAGCCGAACTTGCAGGAGCTGACTATGTTGGAGCAGATGAACTTGCTACAAAGATTCAAACTGAAGGTTGGTTCGAATTTGATGTAGTAGTAGCAACCCCAGACATGATGGGTGTTGTTGGTAAACTGGGTAAAGTACTTGGACCTAAGGGTTTAATGCCAAATCCAAAATCTGGAACTGTAACTATGGACGTTACTAAGGCTCTTGAAGAAATCAAAGCCGGTAAAGTTGAGTACAGACTAGACAAGACAAATATCATTCATACAGCAATCGGGAAAGCTTCATTCGGACAGGAAAAGCTTGTTGACAACTTCAAAGCATTATTAGAAGCAGTTGTTAAGGCAAAACCATCAGCAGCAAAAGGTCAATACTTAAAGAGTGTTACAATTGCAAGCTCAATGGGACCTGGAGTAAAGATTAACCCAATTAAGATTACTGCATAAGATATTAGCCAAACATAAATTGAATATTAACCGCAGACAGCAGGTGCGCAAGCTTAATTCCCTGCCTAGGTACTAGATAAAAGAAATTTTATTAAGCCTTTTCTGTCTTCGGGGAAAAGGCTTTTTTAGAGCCTAAATTCACCAAGCAAGATTAAAACAAGGAGGTGTAAGGAAAATGTCAGTTGAACACTTACAGAAAAAACAAGAAATCATTGACGAGATAAAAGTAAAGCTTGAAAAAGCTAAATCAGCCGTGGTTGTTGATTACATGGGAATTTCCGTTGAACAGGCGGATGTCATGAGAAAAAAACTAAGAGAAGCAAATGTTGATTATACTGTTTATAAAAACAAAATGATAAGCAGAGCAATAGTTGGAACAAGCTACTCCGAACTTGAAAACTCACTAAGCGGACCTTCAGCTTTAGCAATCAGTTATGTTGATGCTGTAGCCCCAGCCAAAATTCTTAGCGGAATTATGAAAGAATTCAAGAAAATGGAATTCAAAGCTGGAGTTATCGAAGGAACTTTGTATGACTCAGAAGGAATTAAGGCAATTGCCCAACTTCCAACAAGAGACGAACTTATTTCCAAATTCATGGGAAGCATCATGTCTCCTGTATCAAAATTTGCTCGTACTTTACAAGCAATATCAGAACAGAAGGCAGCTCAGTAATAGCCAATTTCAATTAATAAATAATAATTAATAATAGTAAAATAAATGGAGGATAAAAAAATGACTAAAGAACAAATAATTGAAGCAATAAAAGCTATGACAGTTTTAGAAGTTAATGAATTAGTAAAAGCATGTGAAGAAGAATTCGGCGTATCAGCAGCAGCTCCAGTAGCGGCAGCAGGTGGCGCAGCAGCAGCAGTAGAAGTTGAAGAACAAACTGAATTCAACGTAATGCTAATGAGCGCTGGCGCTGAAAAAATCAAAGTAATCAAAGTTGTAAGAGAACTTACTGGACTTGGATTAAAAGAAGCTAAAGATCTTGTAGATGCAGCACCTGGTGCTGTAAAAGAAGGCGCATCTAAAGCTGAAGCAGAAGAAATCAAAAACAAGTTAGTTGAAGCTGGAGCTACTGTAGAACTTAAATAGTTTCCTATACAGCTAATTAGAGATGGCTAAAAACTTGCCTAGCAATTTTGAAGCCATCTTTTTTATTCTTGCCAAAATTATGCCCAGAAAACCATAATTTCCGTTGACTCATTGACAGGCTTGTGATATTATATTACATTGCCACGCAAAGTATATTGTTTTCGATGCAAGGAGTGATGATTATGCCACAACCTGTAAAAATAGGTAAAAGAACTAGAATGAGCTACTCAAAAATTAATGAAGTAGCGACTATGCCAAACCTAATCCAAATCCAAAAAGATTCATATAATTGGTTCATAAAAGAAGGTCTTAGAGAGGTGTTTGAAGATATTTCTCCAATTAAAGATTATTCTGGGAACCTAGTTCTTGAATTTATTGACTATTCACTAAAAGAAACTCCTAAGTATGATGAAGAAGAATGTAAAGAGCGAGATGTAACATTTGCTGCTCCACTTAAAGTTAGGGTTAGACTTGTTAATAGAGAAACTGGAGAATTAAAAGAGCAAGAAGTTTTCATGGGAGATTTCCCGCTGATGACAGAAAAAGGTACCTTTATATATAACGGTGCTGAAAGAGTAGTGGTAACTCAGTTGGTAAGGTCTCCAGGACCGTACTACAATTTAACCGTTGATAAATCAAACAAGAAATTGTATTCTACCCAGATAATTCCTAATAGAGGCGCATGGTTAGAATATGAAACCGACTCGAATGAAATTATTTCAGTTAGAGTTGACAGAACAAGAAAACAACCAGTGACCACATTGCTTAGAGCTTTGGGTTTTGGAACAAATGAAGATATTTTCAATATTTTTTCACACAATGGGGAAATTGATGAAAGACTTCGAAAAACATTAGAAAAAGATCCTACCAACAATTACGAGGATGGCTTAAAGGAAATATATAAAAAATTAAGACCAGGAGAACCTCCTACAGTTGAAAGTGCAAGATCACTTCTCGAATCATTATTTTTTGATGCTAAGAGATACGATTTAGCAAAAGTAGGTAGATATAAATATAATAAAAAATTAGGTCTTGCAAATAGAATCATAGACTGCGTTCCAGCTGAGGATATTATTAATCCATCTACTGGAGAAATCATGATAGCTAAAGGACCTGAATCCGGAAGAATACCAAGAGAACTAGCATTCGAAATCGAAAATGCTGGAGTTTCACATGTCTTGGTTTATAGCAGAAATAATGATGAAGAAGATAAAATCGTTAAAGTAATAGGAAATAAGTTCGTAGATATTGAAAACTTTATTGATTTTAATATTGATGATCTTAAAATAGCTAAGAAAGTCCATTATCCTGTACTAGAAGAAATTCTTGCAAACAACAAAACAGAAGCAGATATAAAGGATGCTTTAGTACTAAATAAAACTAAACTTTCTCCAAAGCATATAATTATTGACGACATTATTGCATCAATAAGTTATATCTTAACTTTGAATAATGGAATTGGTAACGTAGATGATATCGATCATCTTGGAAACAGAAGGTTAAGATCAGTTGGAGAATTACTTCAGAATCAATTCAGAATTGGTTTAGCTAGAATGGAAAGAGTAGTTAAAGAAAGAATGACTATTCAGGACATTGAAGTTACAACCCCACAAGCCTTAATGAATATTAGACCGGTAACTGCTGCGATCAAAGAATTCTTTGGAAGCAGTCAGCTATCTCAATTTATGGATCAGACGAATCCTCTAGCAGAGCTTACTCATAAGAGAAGACTTTCTGCACTTGGACCTGGTGGTCTTTCGAGAGAAAGAGCTGGATTCGAAGTTAGAGACGTCCATCATTCCCATTACGGTAGAATGTGTCCAATTGAAACACCAGAAGGTCCAAACATTGGGCTTATTGGTTCCTTGACTACCTATTGAATAATAAACGAATATGGGTTCATTGAAACACCATATAGGAAAATAGATAAGAAAAAGGGTATTGTAACAGAAATAATTCAATATCTAACAGCAGATGAAGAAGAGCAAATTGTAATTGCCCAAGCAAATGAACCTCTTGATGCAAACAGCAAATTTGTGAACTTGAGAGTTACAGCAAGAAGAAAAGGCGGCGAAATAGATTTAGTTTTAAGAGACGAAGTAGATTATATGGACGTTTCTCCTAAACAAGTAGTTTCAGTTGCTACAGCCATGATTCCGTTCTTAGAAAACGATGATGCCAACAGAGCACTAATGGGATCCAACATGCAAAGACAGGCTGTTCCATTGCTAATTTCAGATGCTCCAATTATTGGAACTGGTATGGAATATATAGCGGCTAGAGATTCAGGTGTAGTTGTACTTGCCAAGAATGCTGGTGTCATTGAATATGTAGACGCTCAAAAGATCAAAATCAGAAGAGATTCTGACGCAGGTCTTGATGAGTATAAGCTATTAAAGTTCAAGAGATCAAATCAAGGAACTTGCATAAATCAGAAACCAATAGTATCCAAGAACGAAAAAGTAATA
>CAYRVM010000068.1:0-2877 GCA_964427575.1 uncultured Oscillospiraceae bacterium
TGAAAAGATTGCAAACATGGTTATGCTTGGAGTAATTATTGGAACTACAGGAATAATAAAAAAAGAAAGCATCTATGAAGCCTTTAATAAAGTATTTAAGGGTACTAAATCAAAGATGATTCCAATTAATATTGAAGCATATGAAATTGGAGAAAACTTATTTAAGAAATAATCTTTATTTGACTTGGAACTAAATTGGTAAATGTTGTTAAATATTTAAAATTAAAATTAGCAAGATACTCAAAGCTTTCCTTAAACTTATAAGCGACATGCTCTGGGAAGTGAGCATCCGAGCCTAAGGTTAGGATCTCGCCTCCCAGTTCCTTATATCGCTTTAAAATTTCACTTGATGGAGTTCTAACATCTCCCATAGAATACCTAAAGCTAGAAGTATTAATTTCAATACCTTTACCTGTTTCAATTAACAATCTAAGAATACTGTCGATTATATCTGAATAATAACTGAATGATGGAATAACATCGGAGTATCTATCAATTATATTTATATGACCTAAAACAGAGAAGTTACTAAAATTTAGTAAACAAGCAAAGACATATGTGTAAAAATCAATATATTTTTCTGAGTAATTTTTTTCTGAAAAATAACCGCCACCATAAAGTTCTTTACCTTCTGAACAATGAAAAGAGCCTATAATAAAGTCGTATTCAAAGTCTAATGCAGCCTTTTTACACTTTTCTATTGAATTTCTTTGAATTCCGATTTCGATTCCTTTTATTAGTTTAATTTTATCTCTATACTTTATTTCATATAGGTTTAAATTTTCATAGTACTTTTGGAAGTCTAAATCAAAAGGAAATGCCCTGTCTGGATAATCAGGATCATAATGATCTGTTATAGCTATTTCCGATAAACCCTTTTTAACTGCTGCATCCAACATGGACTCTAAACTTGAATTTGAATCATCGGAAAACGATGTATGGCAATGATAATCGAACATTTTTAGTCTCTCCTTAATTTAAATATGGGAATAGTATATCATTAAATATTAATTTATAATATTTATTATCTTTAAATTGACACAATATATGATGCCATGATACAATTCACTACAGTAAAGCGATAAACCGAGAAAGTAGATGATTATATGAAAATGAAAAACTTTATCCCTGAAGGCGTAGAAGACATTGATTACAAGAAGTTTCAGCAAATTGAAGTTATTAGAAAAAAAGTAGAAAAAGTATTCAAGAGTGAAGGATATAAGCAAATATCTACACCAACATTTGAATACTATGATCTTTTTTCTGGTATTGATATGTCAATCGACAAGGATGAGATGTATAAAATTATTGATAGCAATGGAAAAATCCTTGTATTAAGACCTGATGCAACTATACCAATTGCACGTATGGTTGCAACAAACCATAAATACTTAAACGGTGACATTAAACTTATGTATTTAACAAATGTATTTAGGAGTTCTGATTTTAGAGCCTTAGGAAAAAGAGAATTCATTCAGGCTGGTGTTGAATATTTTGGGAACTCATCGTTAGAAGCTGATGCTCAGGTGATTGAAACTTCGATTAAAGCTTTAGTCGAAGCCGGGTTTAAACAAATTAGAATAGAACTTGGAGATGCCAAATTCTTTGATGGCTTAGTTGATGAACTCTCAGACACTATCGATAAGAACACAAAAAATGCTATAAGGAAGCTAATAGAATCTAAGAATTATCCGGAACTAAGCGTAATGCTTGATGGCATGAATATGGATTTAGCTCACAAAAAAATACTCTTAGAACTACCTTTTTTGTATGGAGAATTCAATTCAATTATAAGTAGAGCAAAGGATCTAGCAATAAATGAAAAAATGTTATCAGCGGTTAATGATTTAACGGAAATATATTCAATAATTAAAGATGACGGTTTAGATGAATTCATATTTTTAGATATGGGCCTTGTTAATCATCTTAATTATTACTCGGGGATGATGTTTAAAATATATTTGCAAAACACTGGTAAGATTGCCGGAGGCGGAGGCAGATATGACGGTTTGATGGAAAAATTCGGTAAAAAGATTCCTGCTATTGGATTTGGACTTAATATGGATGTCCTTTATGAAGCAAAGGGTATTTCAAATAAATCCGATGGAACAATTAGCATTGCAATAGGCAAAGGAAGACTGGCTGAATTTGCAATAAGTAAGCTAAATGAAATGGGGATAATATTTCCTGATTATAAAAAAGAAAGTAGGAAATTAATTTTCTTTGATAGCACAGGAAAGATAAAAATTATATTTGTAAAATCACAAGACGTCGATATTTACGTTGAAAAGGGTGCTTGCGATTTAGGAGTTTCAGGCAAAGATGTAATTAGTGAGAACAATTCAGATATATATGAAATAATTGATTTGAAATTTGGAATCTGTAAATTTGCTGTTGCAGCACCAAAAGGATTCAAAATGGTTCCACATAAGAAAATTAGGGTAGCAACAAAATACCCTAATGTTGCAAAGGCGTTTTATGAAAAAAAAGGCGAGCCAATTGAAATAATCAAAATAAATGGCTCAGTAGAGCTTGCACCTATTGTAGGATTATCAGATGTTATAGTTGATATTGTTCAATCTGGAAAAACATTGAAAGAAAACGGTCTTGAGATAATCGAAGACATAAGTTATGTTAGTGCAAGATTAATAGCTAACAAAGTAAGCTTAAAGACAAAACAAGAAGAAATGACTAAAATTATTAGCTCATTCAGGAGAATAATATGAAAATAATTAATGTTAATAAAGGCGAAGAAATTCTTGCGATTAAATCCATATCGAGCAAACAGGAAGAAGGTTTATTTGAAGTTGACATTGTAGTCAAAGAAATCCTTTCGAATGTTAAAAAATATGGGGATTCAATGGTGGTTTCCTATAG
>CAYRVM010000068.1:2977-7851 GCA_964427575.1 uncultured Oscillospiraceae bacterium
TGCATAATTGCAGATGCGGGGTCAAATCCAGAATTTATAGCGGCCGACCTACTTGCGCAAGCCGAGCATGATGAAATGGCGTCTTCAATATTGGTAACAACATCAGAAAAAATAGCGGAAATGGTTATTGAGAATGTTACTAAACAATTAGAAAAATTGCAAAAGCCAGAAATTGCTAAAAAATCAATAGAAAATAATGGGGTAGTATTTATTTGCGAAGATATCGAAAGCTGTTTCGAAATTTCAAACCAATTAGCTCCAGAGCATTTAGAAATACTGCTTGAAGACCCATCTAAATATCTTCCATTTGTACGTAATGCAGGTGCAGTATTCCTAGGTGAATATTCTCCAGAGCCTTTAGGAGACTATTTTGCGGGTCCTAACCATACCTTGCCGACTAGCGGCACCGCTAAATTCTCATCTCCACTTGGTGTGTATGACTTTATTAAAAGAACTAGTGTAATTGAATATTCAAAAGAGAGCTTGTTTAAAGCAAAGGATAAGATTATTGGTATTGCAAATAAAGAAGGTCTTGAAGCGCATGGAAAATCCGTTGCAATAAGATTTTCAACAGACGAAAAACCAGATAGTGAAAAGAGGCAAAGATGAGAACTTCAAATATTGTCAGGAAGACTAATGAAACAGATATTAAATTAAATTTGATTATTGATGGAAAAGGAAACGCTAAAGTATCGACCGGGATTGGATTCTTCGATCACATGTTAGAAAGTTTTACAAAGCATGGTCAATTTGATTTGGAATTAAACTGTGTTGGAGATACACATGTTGATTTGCACCACACTGTGGAAGATATTGGGATTGTATTAGGCTTAGCTTTTGAGAAAGCATTAGCGGATAAAAAAGGTATTAAAAGGTTCGGTTTTGCTTACACGCCAATGGATGAAACCCTTTCAATAGTTAAAACTGAATTTAATGACAAAGAATTATTTCAATTAGAAGATAAAGATTTAATAACATCAGCGTTAGATATATCGGGTAGACCTTATCTTGTATTTAATGCAAAGTTTGCATCTGAGATGGTTGGACAATTCCCATCTGAATTGGTAATCGAATTTCTTAGAGCATTTGCAATGAACGCTAAAATTACGCTGCATATAAATGTTCCTTATGGTGAAAACACACATCACATTATAGAGGCTATATTTAAGGGCCTTGGAAGAGCTTTAAAAGATGCATCAAGTATAGTTGGAAATGAAATACTATCGACCAAAGGAAGTATTTAGGAGGTTTAGATGATTGGAATAATAGATTACGGAGCTGGGAACCTTCGAAGTGTTGGTAAAGCATTGGAATATTTGGGAGAAAAGCCTAAGATTACAAATGACCCAAAAGAGATTTCAAATTTTGAAGCAATAATTTTGCCAGGAGTTGGATCTTTTGGTGCGGCAATGGATAGTATAAAAAGGCAAAAGCTTGACAAACCTATCGTAGAAGCAGCAAAAGCAGGAATACCATTGCTCGGAATATGTCTTGGAATGCAATTATTCTATGAAAAAAGCTATGAAGATGGCTGCTTTGATGGGTTGGGTTTATTGGAAGGTGAGATTTTGAAATTTCAAAGTGAAACACTTAAAATTCCGCAGATGGGCTGGAACAGCCTTGAGCTCAATAAAGTTGATAAACTGGGAGAGGGAATAAATAAAAACGAATATGTTTATTTTGTTCACTCTTATTATGCGAAACCTAAGGATTGGGATCAAGTAATTTACTACACCGATTATGGTGTTAAGGTTCCGGCTATTGTGCGCAAGGATAATATTATTGGAATGCAATTTCATCCTGAAAAAAGTAGCACAACGGGATTTAAACTACTTAAAAATTTTATTAATGAAATCAGGGAGAAGAATTAATGATTATATTTCCAGCAATAGACTTAAAAAATGGCAAGTGTGTAAGATTAGAGCAAGGAGATTTTAATAAGGAAAGTATATTTGCAGATGATCCACTTGTAATAGCACTAAAATGGCAGGATCAAGGCGCAAAATATCTTCACTTGGTTGACCTCGATGGAACGCTTACCGGTAAAAGTGAAAATTTAAGCATTATAAAGAAAATAGTTTCTACGTTGAGCATTCCTGTTCAACTTGGTGGGGGAATTAGATCAGAAGAACAAATATCCAAATTGCTCGATATTGGAATTGCTCGCGTTATTATTGGAACAAAGGCATTAGGCGACGATATTTTCATGAAAGATATGTTAGAAAAGCACGAGGATAAAGTAATCGTTTCAATTGACGCTAAAAACGGCTTTGTAGCGACGAATGGTTGGACAGAAGTATCTAACATTAAAGCATTGGATCTAGCGCTTAGATTAAAGGAATTAGGCCTTAAAACCTTAGTATATACTGACATCGCTAAAGATGGCATGATGATTGGACCGAATTTTAAAGAATTAGAAGAAATTAACAAGAATACAGGATTACAAATTATTGCATCGGGCGGAGTAAGTACTCTGGAAGATGTAAAAAAACTAAAAGGTATGAATTTATATGGAGCTATAATCGGTAAGGCTCTATATATTAATAAAATAAAACTTGAAGATGCATTGTAATTAAAAAGAGAACTAGGAGATAGCATGATAACAAAAAGAATTATACCTTGTTTAGATGTAGATAAAGGCAGGGTAGTCAAAGGAAAAAAATTTACAAATATTGTAGATGTTTCAGATCCAGTTGAAATGGCGAAATATTATAGTGAACAAGGAGCAGATGAGTTAGTTTTTTATGATATAACCGCTTCAAATGAGAGTCGAGAAATATTTATTGATGTAGTCGAAAAGACGGCGAATGAGGTTTTTATTCCATTTACAGTGGGCGGAGGGATTAGAACGGTTAATGATTTTAATCTTGTCCTCAGAGCCGGCGCTGATAAGGTATCGGTAAATTCAGCAGCGGTTTCTAATCCGAACTTAATTACTGAAGCGGCATTAAAATTTGGTAGTCAGTGCGTAGTCTTATCAATTGATGCCAAAAAAGTAGGATCATCCTGGAATGTATATATTAACGGAGGCAGAACAGATACAGGTATAGATGCTATCGAATGGGCAATTAGAGGTGAAATCCTTGGCGCAGGCGAAATTGTACTAAATAGTATTGATTCTGATGGTGTAAAGCAGGGATTTTCTTTGGAATTAAATAGAATTGTTTCTGAAAAGGTAAAAATCCCAATTATCGCATCCGGCGGGGCTGGATCCATGGAAGACTTCTACTCGATTTTAACATTGGGTAAGGCAGATGCAGCCTTAGCGGCATCGGTATTCCACTATAAAGAAATTATAATATCTGATTTAAAAGAATATCTTTTTGGTAGAGGGGTCAATATTAGGTTATAATATTTTAAGAGGTGAATTTATGAAAGATTTAAAATTTGATAGTAATGGATTGATTCCAGTAATTGTTCAAGATTTTGGGACTAAAAAGGTTCTAATGCTTGCTTATATGAACAAGGAATCTTTAGAATTAACAATTAAGACCAACTCTTCGTGGTTCTTTAGCAGAAGCAGAAATGAGTTGTGGAATAAAGGAGCAACATCTGGAAATACTCAACTGGTAAGAAGAATTTCATATGACTGCGATGGTGACACTATTTTGCTTGAAGTTAACCAAACAGGAGCGGCATGTCACACAGGTAATTACTCTTGCTTTTTTAATACTATCTCAGATAGTATTGTTGAAGATGATGAACTGCAAGGAATCATATACAAGTTAGCAGAAGTTATTAGAGAACGAAGGGTAAATCCGATAGAAGGTTCGTATACTAATTATTTACTCGACAAAGGAATAGATAAAATCTTAAAAAAGATAGGCGAAGAAGCTTCTGAAATTATTATCGCTTCTAAGAATACAGATAAAAATGAGATAATATATGAAGTCTGTGATCTTATTTATCATGTTATGGTATTGTTAGAAATTAAAGACGTTGATATAATCGAAATTAAGAAAGAATTAAACCGTAGATACAAATAAAATGATAGAATAAATTAAATATATTATAATAATATTAAAGTCAAAAATATTTGGCTTTAATTTTACTTGATACTAGAAAACACAAACTAAACGAAAGGAGAACAGCATTTTGGATAATGAAAAAATATTAATTGATAAGGCGAAAGCTGGAGATACAGATAGCTTTGAAAAATTGATTTTAAATTCCAAAAGCAAGGCATACAATATAGCCTTTCGATATTTGAATAACCAAGAAGATGCCATGGATGCTGTTCAAGAAAGCTACATTAAGGTATTTAAAGGTTTAAACGCTTTCAAAGGAAATAGTTCTTTTGATACGTGGGTCTATAGAATAGTTGTAAACACATGCAATGACTTTGCAAGAAAAAATGCAAAGAACAATGGAAATTATAGTATCTATTATGAAGACGGAGAACAAATCACAGAACTATCTCAAATTGTCGATTTGGATTCACAACCTGAACAAGTCTTAATGAAAACTGAAATGAAAACCTATATCATGGATTGTCTGGAGAGGCTTCCAAATGATCAAAAGGAAGCCGTTATTTTACGTGACATCCAGAATTTTTCGTATGAAGAAATTGGTAAAATGCTAAACTGCTCTGAAGGCACAATTAAATCCAGAATCCATAGGGGGCGTAATACACTTAGATTATTAATAAATAAGGTGGAACTTGTTTGAAACATTTTCGTCTAATAATATAGATAGGAAGGAGGAATTCTTTAATGGTAAATAAAAATGAAAATAGTAACTATATAAACTGCGATGGAATGCTAGAAAAAGCAAGCTTGTATGCAGAAAATGAATTGAGCGGAAATGAAAAGATCAATTTTGAAAATCACCTTTTAAAATGCGAAAAATGCAGAATGATTGTTGAAGAATTTCTT
>CAYRVM010000069.1:0-4482 GCA_964427575.1 uncultured Oscillospiraceae bacterium
GCTTTCTTCAGCAGGTTGGAAAATAAAGACTACAGTATCGCTTAACTCTTTTCTTCTTTCACTTAAGGTTGCGGCTGTTGCAAGTAATATTGCTGTATGTGCATCATGTCCGCATGCATGCATATATCCATGGTTTTTTGATGCATAATTCAGATTTGTTCTTTCCTCAATCTTTAACCCATCAATGTCTGCGCGAAATGCAATTATCCTGCTTTTATCTGATTTCTTTTCTCCCTTAACAGTGGCTAGAATTCCAGTTTTAAGAAGCCTCGAATTCTCAATGCCCATTCTATTAAGCTCATTTTCAATCAGATCAGTGGTTTTAAATTCTTCATTTCCTATTTCTGGATATTCATGGAGTTTTTTTCTTATATCGATTACATACTCTTTTATATCCATATTTTTCTCCCTATTGAGTTAATTGATTAGTTCTTATGTCTTTTTATCTTCTTAGTTGTGGTTCTCTCAAAGTCCTCTTTTCTAACAGAAAAGTTTCTTACCCTCTTATAAATTGGTAATTTTTCATTTATTTCTCCAACAATTTTCTTGATTAAAGAATATATATTGGCTTCATCAAAGTCCTTACCAAATTCTTCATAAATAATGTCATATGCTGGTCTAATTTGTGCTCCAACCATTGTATCATCTGTTTCTTCCTCTATCACTCCGTGCACTAGACTAGCATCAATGTATTTATTCCTATTAATATAGTATTCGACTTCTTCAGGGTATATATTCTTGCCTGTCTTAGTTACGATTACATTCTTCTTTCTTCCAGTAATGTATAACCAACCTTCTTTATCTAAAAATCCTAAATCTCCAGTATAGAACCATCCATCTTTTAATACTTCATTAGTCTTTTCAGGTAAATTGTAGTAGCCCAACATAACATTAGGCCCCTTGAAAATTATTTCGCCCATGCCATCTTCGTCTTTGTCGATTATTTTTATTTCACCGCTAGCAACTGAAGGTCCAACGGAGCCCGCTTTTTTATATGTATTCCCAAAATCTGGGCAACCCGCTACTAAAGGTGCGCATTCTGTCAATCCATAACCTTGAACTACTTTGATACCAAGATCTTCAAATCCTCGACAGACATTTGGATCAATCGCTGCTGCGCCAGTAACTATGAGCCTTAAATTACCACCAAATTTTTCATGTATACTTTTGAATAGTTTTCTACTCAAATCAATTTTAAATGATTTGAGATTATTGTTAATCTTTATAGCTTTCCTTAAAGTTTTATCTTTCCCTTGTTTTTCTGCTTGCTTCCAAATTTTTTCATATATTGATTCGAAAATCAAAGGTACTCCAATTAGCATAGTAACCTTCGCTTCAACAATATTTTTTGAAATATATTTTAATCCTTCGCAAAATGCAACAGATGCTCCACGATAAAGCATTAAAATTATTCCTAGAGATGATTCAAATGTGTGATGAATAGGTAATATAGATAAGTTTCTATCTTCGGAAGTAATATTTGCAATCCTTATTGTATCCATGACATCGCACATAATGTTTTTATGGGATAGCATTACTCCTTTTGCAACGTCCGTAGTTCCTGATGTAAATAATATTATTCCCATCTTGTTTTCATCAATAACTGCATCGATAAAATTTTTATTTCCAGATTTAACAAGAGCTTTACCTTTTTCTATCAAGTCATAAATAAACAGCTCATCGTCCTCCAACTTACCATCTTTTTTGCCGTAGGCCCCCATATTTACTTTGTATTTAATTTTATAATCACCGAGTAATTCCTTGTATCCGCTCGTATAGAATATCGCCTTGCAATCTGCTGTATCAAGTAAATTGTGAATTTCAAACTGAGATAGTTCCTTATCGAGTGGAACTACCACACCTGTTCCATTTGTAGTTGCAAAATAAGCCAAAACCCACTCATAACAGTTTTCACCTATTATTGCGATCTTCTCATCTTTTAAGCCTAAATCCATTAGCAACGTTCCCAGTGCATCAATATCTTCTTTGACTTTTGGATATTTAATTTCCTTATATTCCCCGCCCTTTTCTTCTTTGACTAGATATGCAGTATTTTCCGAGAAAAGTTCAGCACTTGAATTTAGCATGTCTTTAAGATTGTAAACCTCTCTAACTTTGTGGTAATAGGGTTCAAGTTCTTTACTCATTTTTATCTCCTTTAAAATCGATTAATCTTATAAAATCATTTTACCTTAAAATATGGTTTTGTAAAGTTAAAGTATGATTATTAAAGCATTGCAATTATCATTTTACAATTCTTGTTCAAGTGATATAATTAATGCAAATCTATAGTTTAAAAGGAGTGATTAAATTGCCAACACCACATATATCAGCAAACAAAGGTGAAATCGCAGAAACTATTCTACTTCCTGGTGATCCACTAAGAGCTAAATTTATTGCAGAGAATTTTTTGGACAACGCAAAATGTTATAACCAGGTTAGGGGAATGTTAGGATACACAGGAACTTATAAAGGTAAACCTGTTTCTGTTCAAGGATCAGGTATGGGAATGCCTTCCATCGGAATATACTCATTCGAACTAATTTCAGAATATGGAGTTAAGAATCTAATTAGAATAGGTTCTGCTGGTTCGATGCAACCTAATATCAAACTTAGGGATATCGTACTTGGTGTTGCCGCATCAACTAACTCAAATTTCCAACATCATTATGGGCTTCCTGGTAACTTTGCCGCATCTGCAGACTTTGATTTACTTTATAGAGCAAAGCAGACCGCTGATTCTCTAGGAATCAAGGTTCACGCCGGCAATATTCTTTCAAGCGATGTTTTTTACGACGACAATAGCGATTCCTGGAAGAAATGGGCGAAAATGGGAGTTATGGCTGTAGAAATGGAAGCAGCTGCTTTGTACATGAACGCAGCTAGATTAGGAGCCAAGGCGCTTACCATACTTACAATCAGCGATGACATGAGTTCTGGTGCTGTTACAACTTCTGAAGAAAGAGAAAAAACATTTACTGATATGATGAAGATTGCCCTTGCTTTAGCGTAGCTTTTAATTTGGCCTAAGCTTAGATATTGGATTCTAATTAATTTTTTACTTAACAAATATATTAGATTTATATTAAACACTTAAAAGGATATGCTTTAACGCATATCCTTTTGCTTTTGATTATCAGCTTCGTAATTTGATAAGAACCTATATTTTATTTAATAATTAATCAATGGTTTTCTTAAATTTCTTTGCACTAATTCCCACTAGTAATATTGTAATAGCAATAAGCATTAGTACCTGACTCCACAAATATGTAATTCCTATTCCCTTCAACATTATACCTCTTATGATTTCTAGGTAGTATGTAGCTGGAATAATGTAGCCTAAATAATAAATTATTTTCGGCATTGCATCTCTTGGAAACATGAAGCCAGAAAGCAATATGCTTGGTAGCAGCACAACAAATGACATCATCATAGCTTGAATTTGTGTTTTCGCAACATTTGATATTGTGATTCCCAAGCCTAGTGAAGCTGTAATGAAAAATAACGTTAAGACATATAGTTCAATAATGCTCCCTCGCACTGGAACACCAAAGAAGGTTACCGCGACTATTAAAGCAACTGTAATTTGAACATATCCTAATAAAACATAAGGCGTTATTTTTCCAATCATTATTTCAAGAGGTTTCAGCGGTGTTACCATAAGCTGCTCCAAAGTTCCTTTTTCCCTTTCACGAACAATACCGACTGAGGTTAAAAGAACCATAGTCATAGTAACAAGTATTGCTAGTATTCCAGGAACTATATAGTAAGCTGAAATGCTATCAGGATTGTACCAAGCTCTGACTCTGGCATCGTATGGCATAGTTACATTCCCTGGCATTTTTTGGAGTATTTCTGCCTGACCCTTGAGCATTGGAATCGTACTTGCTATTGCCCTTGCTTGGCCAGAAGTCATATTATCACTTGCATCAACAATAATTTGTATTTGAGCTGATTCTCCTCTACCTAGTGATTTCGCATAGTCAGGCGGAAAAATAATTCCTACTTTAGCCTTGCCACTATCAATAGCGTGATTTATATCTTCATAACTTTTTGCTATAAATCTAATTTCAAAGTAACCAGAAGCGGTAAATGAATCCAACATTTCTCTGCTTTCAGTAGTAAGTGATTGGTCGAAAACAATTGTTGAGATGTTTTTTACTTCAGTTTGTATTGCGTAACCGAAAATAATCAATTGCACAACTGGAATTAAAAATGCAATTGCCATTGTAAGTCTGTCTCTTCTCATCTGTAAAAATTCTTTTTTTATCAATGCAATTATTCTATTCAATTAAATTATCCCCTATGCTCAATTTTTTTTGGTTAGATACACGAATACGTCGTCAAGAGTAGGATCTAAATTGCCTTCGTTTATTAGCATTTGTTTTAATGCATAAGGTGTATCTTGCGCTATAAGTTTTCCATCGAGAAGGAACATTAATATATCGCATCTTTCTGCCTCATCCATAAAATGAGTAGTTA
>CAYRVM010000069.1:4492-7832 GCA_964427575.1 uncultured Oscillospiraceae bacterium
TGAAAGAAATCTCTTCTAGTTATTGGACTTACTCCGCTAGTTGGCTCATCTAAGAATATTAGTTCTGGGTTAGATAGTATTGCAGAGCCTAGCGCTAATCTTTGCTTCAGGCCCGGGCTTAATGTTCCAGCAAGTATTTCTTCTTTTCCATTTAAATTAGCCATTTTAATTACTTCAGTTACACGTTTTTTTCTTACTTCTCCATTTGGTATCCCATAAATACCTGCGAAAAAATCTAAGTTTTCTTCTGCAGTCAAATCATCGTAAAGACTATACTTTTGAGACATATATCCGATTTTATTTTTTATGTTTTCTGGTTCGGTACTCAAATCAAAACCAAGTATTGTTGCTTTTCCACTTGAAGGTTTCATTAACCCACACAACATTTTAATCAAGGTAGTTTTGCCTGCACCGTTTGGGCCGAGGAACCCATATATTTTACCTTTTGGCACTTTAATTTCTACACTATCAACAGCAACGAAATCATCAAACTTCTTGCTTATGTTATCAGTTATGATTGCATAGTCCGAATCGCTAAGAATTTTAACATGATCATCAAATAGCTTTTGGGGAGCCTTATAAAACATATCCGGATATAAATTCTTAAATTCCACAGGAGTCCCAATAAAGCTCTGTTCTCCGGCCTCTAAGTAAGCAACCCTATGACACATTTCAGCTTCATTCATGTATGGCGTGGAAACTAATATTGTTATACCTTTTGCATTAAGCTCTTTAAGTAATGTCCATATTTCATGTCTTGAGACTGGGTCAATTCCGTATGTAGGTTCATCTAATACAAGTAGCTCTGGCTCAGTCATTAGAGCAACTGTAATTGCAAGCTTCTGCTTCATTCCGCCAGATAATTTATCTGCAAATCTATCTTTAAATTTTATAATACCGGTCATATTAAGTATTCTATCTGCTCTCTCGTCTATTATTTCTTTAGATAGTCCGAATAAGCTTCCGAAAAGGTGAATATTTTCGATGATTGTCATATCCCCATACAGGCTAAATCGCTGTGGCATGTACCCTAATTTGCCAGTACCTCTAATTCCTTCAGGGATGCCTATGCTTCCTTCGTCAGGAATAATCAAATTGCAAATTACCCTAATAAGAGTAGTTTTACCAGCCCCATCAGGTCCAAGTATCCCAAATATTTCGCCCTTTTTTACTGAAAGACTTACACTGTTCAGAGCTTTAACCATATTAAAGTTCTTTGAAATATTTAAAACTTCTATCATTTTATCTCCGTTTAAAAAACAACGTCAGCTGGCATACCTGGCTTCAGAACTCCACCTTGACTGTCCGTTGAAATCTTAACTCCAAAGACAACATTAGCTCTTTCGTTTACAGTAAGAATAGTTTTTGGTGTATATTCTCCCTTATCTGAAATAAATGTAATCTTTCCAATAAATTCTTTATTATAACCGCTAACACTAAATTTTACTTCTTGACCCATTTTAATATTTGGAAGCTCTTCAGTTGTTACGTAAACTTTAATCCAAAGATTTTCTAGGTCAGCCACTGTTCCAAGCGACATGCCTGTCCCAATATATTCGCCCTTTTCATAGTTCTTTAATATTACAATTCCATCAATTGGAGATTTTAAAGTCAATTGATCAATTTGAGCATTAGCTGCAGCTAACGTAGCTTCGGCTTTATCAATATCAGATGAGGCAGCGCCAATTTGTGCTTTGACTCCTCCACTCGATTTCAGACTATTTAAATTTCCTAGGGCAGAGTCATAGTTTTCCAAACTTACTTTATAAGTAGTTTCGTATCTTTCCAAGTCACTTAAAGAAACAGCACCTTGGTTATATAATGCTTTTATTCTGTTGTAATCTGATTCTGCCTTATTCAAATTATCTAGTGCGGCATTTGCGCTCGATTGTGCAGCATTTAGAGTGGCTAAATTGCCGACAGATGATACTTGCGAATATCCTATCTTAGCTTTCTCAACTGCAGCATCGTTCTGATCTTTAACTGCAACTAAATCGTCTCTCTTAATCCTACCAATCACATCATCTTTCTTAACTTTGTCGCCTTCGTTATAAAAAACGTCCTCCAACTCTCCTGGTATAATTGCTGTGATCTTAACCGTGTTGGCCTCAATTGTTCCCGTTGCTGTAATCTTTCCGCTATTAAATAAGCCTTGTCCAAATAAATACCAAGCCGTTAGTAGTAGAATAATAACTATTAAGATTGGTATTATTTTTTTTCTATTTGCTTTAAATTTTTCCATATCTGGCTTCTTCATTTTCTACCTCCGCTATTAATTATAGTATACATCTAATTCAAGAAATATTTTGTATTTTAGTTGCTTATAAATTTTCTTATATTAATATATTCGATATAACTACAAATATTATTATTGATATTAGCCCCGATGCAGGTATTGTAATTATCCATGATCCAACTATTTTATTTGCTAATATCCACTTTACTTTTTTGGGATTTTCGCCAGTTCCAACGCCCATTACTGAAGAAGTAATTATTTGAGTTGTACTTACTGGAAATCCTACTAAAGTAGATAGTAATATTACCGAAGAGGCTGCAATTTGAGAAGCCAATGAATGGACAGGTTGAACAGTAAATATCTTTTTTCCGACGGTTTTCATAATTCTATATCCGCCAATTGACATACCTAATGCAATCATTAAACCGCAGCCAATTGCAACATAGATTGGGACTTGAAATTCTGTTATAAACCCATATATTAGAAGTTCTAAGGTTATTAATCCCATTGCCTTTTGTGAGTCACTGCTTCCGTGAACAAAAGCGAGGGCACTCATACTTATAAACTGAGATTTCTTAACATAAGATTCATATTTTCTTTTCTTAAAGCTCAAATATCTCAAAAGTATTTTCATAATTAATAAACCAGTCATGAATCCAATAATTGGAGAGGAAATCATAATAAGAACAACTTTTAACAAGAAGGCAATCCAATTAATAGAGTAAAGTCCAAATGCAACCATCCCAGAGCCAACGATTCCTCCCATCAAGGCATGTGATGAGCTTGATGGTATTCCGAGAAATGCAGTAATAATATTCCAAATAATACTACTGAGAATTGCAGATATAATAAAAAGACTGCCAATTTGAGGACTTGCCATCATTATTATTGAATTGCTAACAATTCCTGACCCAACAGTCTTTGCTACTGCTGTCCCAAGGAAGATAGCCCCAAGCAACTCAAATGTGCAACCTAAAATAAATGCAGTCCTAATCTTTATTGATCTTGATGCAATGATTGTAGCTATGACATTTCCTCCATCATGATACCCATTGATAAATGCATAGAGAAAAGTCAAAATAATAGTTAATACAAACCAAAGAT
>CAYRVM010000070.1:0-4697 GCA_964427575.1 uncultured Oscillospiraceae bacterium
TTCAGGTGTATTCTGTTTTAATCCAAGTGATATTTTACCTTTTTCAGAGTTTATTGAAAGTATTTTAGCTTGAACTTTTTCTCCAATTTTTAATATTTCTTGTGGATGTTTTAATTTACCCCAAGATATTTCAGAAATATGAAGTAGTCCATCTAATCCACCTATATCAACAAATGCTCCATATTCTGTGAATCTCATTACAGTACCTTCAACAATATCTCCTACTGCAATAGAATCCCAAATTTCAGCAACTTTTTTACTTCTTTCTTCATTTAAGAAGGCTTTATGTGAGAAAACTGCTTTGTTGCGTTTTTGGTCTACTCTTGTTACTCTAACTGGAAGTACTTTTCCAATAAATTCGTCAGCTTTTTCAATAAATCTGTCAGAAAGCTGTGCCATTGGTATAAATCCAAATACTTCTTTATAAACAGCGATTACTCCGCCTTTTACTTCTTTTATAACTTTGGCATTAATAAATGATCTATCTTCAACAGCATTGTTAATTTCGTCCCAATGCTCGTTTACTTCAAGTTTCTTTTTCGATAATGAAATGTTTCCATCTCCATCATCTGTTTTTAAGACTTTAGCTTCAATCATGTCACCGGCTTTAAATAAGTCAGTTAACTCTTGTCCTGCTTCAAGAAAGATTTCGTCTTTAGTAAGTATTCCATCTTTTTTGCATCCTAGATTAACAACAACTTCTCTATTGTTAACTTGAATAACTTCGCCTTTAATAATTTCGCCCCTGCCAGGTAGCCTTAAAGATTTTTCAATCTCCTCCATCATAGCTTGCATTTGATTTTCTTCTTCGAATTCTTCATTTGGTTCAGTGATAAATTCACTCATAGTAGCAATAACCTCCTCAATAATACGTTCGGGCGTCGAGGCACCCGTCGCAACCCCTATTTTACTACAAAACTGTAATTCTTTCAATGGTAAATTTTCTTTTCTTTCGACAAAGTATGTGTTTTTGCAATATTTCTGAGCAATTGTGAAGAGTTTTTTAGTATTTGAACTTTCGTGACTACCAATTATTACCATTGCGTCAACGTTTTGTGCAATCCTTTTACATTCCTCTTGTCTGTTTATTGTAGCATTGCAAATCGTATTATTTTCTATAATTTGGATTTCGTTTTTTTCTAACTCTTCTATAATTTCATCCCAAAGTTCATTTGTTATTGTTGTCTGCCCTACTAAAAATAGCTTTTTCGAGCTTATTTTTTTAGTATCCTCTATATTTTCAATTATTATAGCTGAGTCTCCGCACCAACCATTGATTCCAATTACTTCTGGATGTTTTGGATCGCCTACTATAGCTATTTGAAGGCCTGATTTATAAGCATCACTGACTAATGAATGAATTCGTGAAACAAACTTACAAGTTGCATCAACAATTTCAAGTTCCCTTTCTATAGCGTCGGCATAAAATTTTTCTGGAACACCATGGGAACGGATAATTAAAATTGAACCTTTTTCGATATTATCTAAATTATCAATTGATTCCACTCCACGTTCTTTTAAGCTTTCAGTGACATCAATATTATGGATAAGCGGTCCATAAGTATAAACTTTCTTGTTGGTTTGTTTATTTATTTCTGTAATATTTTCAACAAGATTTATTGCATTTGAGACGCCAAAGCAAAAGCCGTTATATTTTGATTGAATTATTTCCATTATTTCTTTTTAATGCCTTCATTGAACTTCGCCAAGGCATCTTCCTTCCCATTTTTAGATGATTTATAATATTTTATTTTTTCTTTATACAAATTGTTTGGCAAATATTGTTGTTCTACATATCCTCCAAAACTATGTGGGTATTTATAAGATTTTCCTAATCCTAGCTTAGCTGCTCCCGCATAGCTTGAATCTTTTAAATGGTCGGGTACATCATCAATCTTTCTCTTTCTTATATCTTGAAGGGCGCTATCAATTGATGTAACTGCTGAATTTGATTTGGGGCATAATGCCAGCAGCAAAACTGCTTCTGACAAAATAATCCTCGCTTCAGGCAAACCAACCATTTGAGCTGCTTGGACGCAGCTAGTAACAATACTGATTGCGCTCGGATATGCTAGTCCTATATCTTCACTGGCAATAACAAGGAGCCTTCGACCAATCATAACAACGTCTGCTCCTCCTTCTATTAATCTGGCAAGGTAATGGATTGCCGCATCCTGATCGCTACCACGAATGGACTTTTGTAACGCCGATAGCAAATTATATCTGTCTTCGCTTTTGTCGTAAAAGAATGTTTGCCTTTGCATAGCCTCAGATATTATTTCGTCGTTTATTGATGAGCCGTTAGGAACATTGTCGCAAATAAATCCGAGTGTATCTAGCGCAATTCTCGCATCACCATTCGAAAGCTCAGCAATTAATCTCAAGCTTTTATCTTCAACAGAAACATTCTGGCTTCCGATTCCAGAAATATTGTCTGAAATCGCCTTTTTTAATATTTCAATAACATCGTCTACTTCAAGTCTCTTAAATTCGTAGATAGACCTAACTCTACTAAGAACTGCATTATTTATAGCAAAATATGGGTTTTCAGTTGTGCTCCCAATAAATCTAAGCACCCCATCTTCTAATGCTTTAAGTAATGAATCCTGTTGAAGTTTGTTCCATCTATGAAATTCATCCACATAAAGATATGTCTTTATCTTCTGCAAGCTAAAATATTTTGATTTTGCCTTTTCAATAATATCTTTTAAATCTTTAATACCAGCAATTGAAGCATTAAGTTCATAGAAGTCTGCATCCATTTCATTAGCAATAATTCTAGCTAGTGTTGTTTTACCGACACCGGAAGGCCCAAAGAAAATAGCAGATTCAAATGTCTTATTTTTAATTGAATTATAAAACAAGGAATCCTTATACATGAAATGCTTTTGTCCTACAAAATCCTCTAATATTTCTGGTCTCATTTTAGTAGATAATGGAATCATATGTCTCCTTAAACTTTTAATAATCTCTTTATTCTTTTATTATAAAAGTCAATAAACAAGGTATAGAAATAATCGTAAGCTAAAAAAGCAATTTCAAAAGCAATTATTACAATTATTATTGGAAAATCTGGGATCTTGATACTTTGAAATAGGAAGTCCTTTATTAGCAGAAAGCTTAATACGGATATTCCGTTAAATAATAAGAGTTTTAAAATTATTTCCAAATATATTTTTCTAATCTTCTCTATATTGAACTTTGCTAATCCATAAATACCGAAAAAAATAATATACGGGATTAAAAATATTTTGTTTGGTACAATCAGAAATGCAAGTATGCATGAAGCAAAGTAAAATATTATCGCATTATAGACACCAATTTCGACAATCACAATTCCTATAAATAATGAGCTTATTATATAGATACTATAATTGGCAATTGGAAAAATTGTTTGTAAGAATAACGTTGCAACGCAAAGCGCTAATAATATACCGCTAATTGCTATCTTTTTACTGCTCAAATTGTTTTTCCTTATACATTCTCCTTGAATATATTGGTGTGCTTTTGTTGTCAATATAATTTAAATGCAATCGCACATTAAATCCGTACAAATAAAGCATTGCATCATCCTACAAAGATCATCATTCCCAGATCCGTAGCCTCTACCACCTGAAGCTGTTCTAAAGCCACCAGAATTTCTGCTTATTTGGTTTAATGTATTCCTATACTCATAATTGCCTGGGTCCATTGAAGAAGCTGTTTGAATATTTGAATACGCCTCGTCAAACCAACCTTTTCTATATGAAATTACTCCGCTTAGGTAGAACCATTCAGCATTACGAATTTTCATTTTGTTTAGCATCAATGAGGCTGCATCTACATTACCTTGATCAATTGTCATTCTAATTTTGTAAAATTCGCTATTTGGGTCGTTAGAATTGCTTCCTGCTTGAGCTCCAGTGTTTCTGTTACCTTGGTTACTGCTTGAATATCCCTTAGTAGCGCTTCCATTTCCCTTACTCAGTTGTTCGTAAGCTTCATTGACATCTCTAAGCTTTTCTTCAGCCAAGTCATACAGTGGGTTGTTCTGATATTTGTCAGGATGATATTTTTTTACCTGCTCTCTGTATGCTGCTTTAATTTCTGCTTCAGATGCTCCCTGCTTTATTCCTAATACTTCATATGGATTGTCCATTTAATTCATTACTTCCTTTCAATAAAATGTTTTCTGTTTTCTTCATAAGCCCAAAATATATTATATTATCAAGCAATGCTTGATTTTTTTTGATATCTAGCAAATCATATGCTTTTATGAGTTCTGATAAGTATGAATGAAGATTAAATTCCATTCTTTCCTTTATCCTATTTCTGAAATCCCCAATTTCTTCAATTATATCGTTAAATTCAAACTTTAAAATTAGAGGATTGTAATTATGGTCTTTATTATCGTTTTCTAAATCATCAAGGGCATCTATTAAATATAACCATTTACCGATGAAATAACCAATACTTTTAACTATTTTATCCTTTTTTTCGTTATAAAAAGGAAATTCATCAAATTCAATTGAAAATATTGCTTCTGTGAGTTTTGAAAATGGCTCTGCTGCTTCATCAATAGAACTACATTTATTTTTCTCTAAAACCGTCAATTGATTTAGATAATTTTCAACTTGGTTTATTTTTTTTGGATAAGTGTTTTTTAATTTCTTAAAAGTACTATCCCCGAGAAATATTCCTATAGTTGATTTCAATGT
>CAYRVM010000070.1:4707-7794 GCA_964427575.1 uncultured Oscillospiraceae bacterium
TTCTTTTATCATCCATAAGCTTGAAATACATTAATATCAAAAACATATCTGCAGCATAGTCGATTGCAAAATTTTGATTTATTATAGTTCTTTTTTTAACTGGATGCACAACGCATCTTTCAAACACTGCTGACTCTTCCACTAAATATACAGCAGAAAATAATAGGGCTAAAAAAACGGAATCATAACTCAAGGAAAGTCTTGGAACTTGACCATATCTTTTCCCGATAGATTTGCAGATCCCACAATAATAGCCGCTATAAATTTCATATTCTTTTATTTTAAGCTCAGGTTTGTCCGGTGAAATGTAACCTAGCATTTATTACCCCAAATGGAAAATATTAATTATTTTGTTTTTTAAAATGGTTTATTACCAAATATGTAACGCTCATATCAAATGTAAAACATCCTGCAATTATTGCATTGAAAATCTTTTGTTTTTTTGGCATTTCCTTGCAGCATTTTGGTATTTCTTTGCAGTCTTTAATTGAGCAACAAAATCTTTCTTCTTTCGGTACATCTTTAGTAATAATAGCATTTCCAACAGTAGCTATTGCTATATATGAGCAAAGAACTGTTAACGCATGTTTCCCATAGGTCCAATTTTGAATAAATTTATTCATAACCTTAACCTCCTAAATAAATATTTAAAACCTTAAGATAATTATATTATATTTATATTAGAAAAACAAACGAAAGGAATAAATTCTTTCGTTTGTTTTGATATTTGTCTTTTAATTCTATTTTACTTCTACGCTTTGCAGTATTTCCTGAACATATGTTGGAAGTGCAAAGGTTCCAAAATGTAAGTCTGTATTATAATACTTTGTTTTAAGTCCAAACTTCAACCATTCTTGAGGCTTAAAGTCTTTGATAGGATCGAATTTTTTAGAAGCAAACCCAAAATACCAGTATCCTGAAGCATACGTAGGTGTATTAAATCCAAATACCTTTGAAATCGGGAACGTCTTTTTAATCTTCGAATGTGCTTTTTTCATTTCTTCAATGTCTCCATCGAAAAAAGCTCCTTCATGCTGGTTGATTAATATGCCTTCTTCGCTTAAGCATCTATAACAGTCGTTATAGAAATCTACAGAGAATAGGCCTTCTCCGGGCCCTGCAGGATCTGTTGAGTCAACCAGAATTAAATCGTAATAGTTTTCTTTAGCATCCTTAACAAATTTAAGACCATCTCTAAACATTAAGTTTATTCTTGGATCTTTATCAAGAATACTTGATGTAATTGGCATGTACTTTTGACATAACCTTACAACAAGTTCGTCAATTTCTACCATGTCAATTACTTCTACACTTGGATATCTAGAAATTTCTCTAGCAGTACCCCCATCGCCACCGCCAATAATTAAAACTTTCTTTATGTTAGGATTGACTGCCATAGCTGGATGGCAAATCATATCGTGATAAACAAATTCATCCTTTTCCGTAACTTGAGTATAACCATCAAGCACTAAAAACGTACCAAAAGTTTCATTTTTCAGCATCATTACCTTCTGAAACTCAGATTGTTCTGAATGAAGAACCTCATTCACTTTCAATGATAACTTTACATCATCATCCATGTAATACTCTGAGAACCAAATATCATGATTTTTTAATAACATTATCTAACCTCCTTCACATTGGTAAGTTGAATCCGTAAAATATTTCATCAACTTCCTTTTTTAATTTACTTGTAATCTTTAATACTTCCTCTACTGTTATATCCTTTTCAGAAAAGTTGAAGAAATAATTATCAAGATCAAAGTTTTTTAGTTTACATTTTGTATGAAAAATATTTTCCTGATAAACATTTACATCTATCATTTGATATTTATCCCTATTTGATTTGTTTATATAGTTCTGGATTGAAGTTAATTCATGATCTATAAATAACTTTTTCCCCGTTATATCTCTCGTAAAACCCCTAACTCTATAGTCAAGAGTCATCATATCAGCCTCAAAGCTATCAATCAAAAAGTTTAGTGCTGTTAGCGGTGAAATTTCGCCACATGTAGACACGTCAATATCCGCTCTAAAGGTGCAAACTCCTCCATCTGGATGATATTCCGGATAGGTATGAACCGTAATATGACTTTTATCAAGATGTCCAACAACCGATGGGTTGCACAAGAACTGTTGATCATTTACCTTTGATACCGGTGGTTTAGATGCTTCACATATTAATATTGTGACACTAGCTCCTTGAGGGTCGTAATCTTGAACGGCAATGCTTAATATATTTGCCCCAATCATTTCAACCACTTTATTTAATATACTAGTAAGCTTTTCAGCATTGTATTGTTCATCAATATATTCGATATAAGCTTTTCTATCAGCAACTGATTTTGTATAGCATATATCGTACATGTTAAAGCTTAAAGTTTTAGTTAGGTTGTTAAACCCATGCAATCTTATTTTGTCATTCAACTTAAAGCCTCCATTTCCTTACTTTTTTGTTTTAATTATAATTAATCATTTTTAACTATTGAAATAACTTTATAGCCTTGTTTTTCTATAGCTTCAACGATTTCTTTAATATTTGATGTATTAATTCTTACGATAAGCTCGTTTCTAAATGCAGCTATATGAGTAATATTAACATTGAAACTTGCAATTACACTCGTAACCTCTGCTAATACGCCAGGATGATCGGTTCCAACATCAACAGTTATCCTTGCTCCCTTGTCTCTGAATCCCATAATCTCAATAAACGCATCGAAGACATCTGTCTCAGTAATTATTCCAACTAGTTCATTATTTTGAACAACTGGAATACCACCGATTTTATATTTTCTCATTACCAGTGAGGCCTCTTCTAAAAGCGTGTCTGGAGTTACAGTTATTACTTTCTTTGTCATAATGCTCTCGATGGTCGTCTTGGCAAGAAGGTAATTAATCTCGAAAACGCTAAGTGACGTAGCTGGAGAAGGAGATACTTCTAAAAGCTGACTGCGAGTTATTATACACACTAATTCGTCATTCTTTACAACTGGTAGCCTTTTAATGTTTTTGTTTCTTATTAATTCTAAAGCGTCCGCTATCGTTGCTTCTGGTGATACCGTATAGGGATTAGTAGTCATACTGTTA
>CAYRVM010000071.1:0-7785 GCA_964427575.1 uncultured Oscillospiraceae bacterium
TTTAAACGCCGCTTCCTTATAATCATAATACATTTCGTATGTTGATGTTTCTTCCTTGTTAGTAGCCTCAGTAACGATTTGACCTTTTTTGAAAGTTATTTCTCTAACCAGCGAATTGTATTCTGGGTCATTTCCAATAATTTCGGCAATAATATCTAGAGCCCCCGCAATCGCATCTTGTTCGTTTTCGACACCCTTTTCCAAGTTAATAAAAGGAGCTGCTACGTCGAAGATGGATCCGCTTTCAATTTCCATAGCCCAGATTATGTCGGCCAAAGGTTCAAGCCCTTTTTCTTTGGCCTTGCTTGCCCTTGTATTTTTCTTCTTTTGGTATGGCTTATATAAATCCTCAACTCTTTGTAGAACTTGAGCTTCCATTATTTGGGCTCTCAGTTCTTCTGTCATAAGTTCCTGCTCTTCTATCAATCTTATAACTTCAAGCTTTCTTTCTTCGAGATTTCTTAAATATGTAAGCTTGTCAAACAAGTCTCTAAGCTCAACATCTGTAAGCCCTCCAGTTGCCTCTTTTCTATACCTCGAAATAAATGGAATTGTGTTTCCTTCATCTATTAGCTTAACCGCACTTTCAACTTGTGAAAGTTTGATTTTTAAATCCTTAGAAATTTTTTCAATTATCATCGTAGCTCCTTATTGCCTTTGCTTTAATTTTTCGTTTATAAAATAGTCGATATCTCCATCCATAACTCCGTTGACGTTTCCTACTTCGGCGTTTGTCCTATGGTCTTTAACCATTGAATACGGATGGAACACATATGACCTTATTTGGCTTCCCCAAGTAATCTGGCTATAATCTCCCTTGAGTTCATCAACTCGTTCTTTATTTTCCTGAATCTTTAACTCAATTAATTTAGATTTCAAAACCATCATAGCGAAGTCTTTATTTTGATGTTGTGACCTTTCATTTTGGCAGGTAACAACGATATTAGTAGGTAGATGAGTGATTCTAATTGCGGAATCTGTTTTATTTACGTGTTGGCCGCCAGCGCCACTCGATCTAAAGGTATCAATTCTAAGATCATCAGGATCTATTTCGACTTCAACATCCTCGTCAAGCTCCGGCATTACATCCAAAGATGCAAACGATGTGTGTCTTCTTCCCGAAGAATCAAAAGGAGAAATCCTTACTACTCTATGTACTCCCTTTTCACTCTTAAGGTAGCCATAGGCGTTTTCTCCTTCAATGAGCAAGGTAGCACTTTTAATGCCACCTTCATTAGCAGAATTTATATCTAAGGTTCTAACTTTATATTTTTTTGTATCTGCCCATCTCGTGTACATGCGGAGCAACATTTCAGCCCAGTCTTGAGCGTCTAATCCGCCCGAACCAGCATGTATTGAAATGATAGCGTTGTTGCCATCGTATTCCCCATCAAGAAGGACCTTTATCTTCATTGCTTCGGAATCCTTAATCAAATTAGCGTAGGATTCCTGTATTTCACCAACGATAGAGTTGTCTTCCTCTTCGACAGAAAGCTCAATCAAGACATAAATATCTTGGAGTTCTCCATAAAGTTTCTTGTAATCATTTAATTTATTTTCGACAAGTTTCTTTTCCTTCAATATCTTTTGAGCTTTCTCATGATCTTCCCAAAAGTCATCTGCATGCGAAAGTTCT
Source organism: uncultured Oscillospiraceae bacterium (assembly GCA_964427575.1). Taxonomy (GTDB): domain Bacteria; phylum Bacillota; class Clostridia; order Peptostreptococcales; family Anaerovoracaceae; genus JBAWWY01. The sequence goes on from CAYRVM010000071.1 coordinate 1,637, forward strand.
TCAATTTCCTTTAACTTTACCTCTAACGAAGCAACGTCAAAGTGAATCACCTAGCTCTCTGATATTTTCTGAAATTCCTTCTAGCTCATATTTTATTTGATCAATTTCAATCAATTCTACACTTCCCATCAATGATATAAATTTATTTACCGCAACATTTCTTGTATTTTAATCCGCTACCGCATGGGCAAGGATCGTTTCTACCGACTACATTATCGTCCTTCTTAACAGGTTCTTTTTTACCAGGCGAGTCACTTCTAACCGCATTACCTTGCGAGTTGTCTTCATCATTGAATTCAGCTTCATCAACCACGTTAACTTTAACAGAAACACCGTTCCCCATAACTTGTTTTCTTTGAGTATCAGTATTGATAGTCAAATTGAAGCAGAATCTTACAAGGTCTTCTTTAATGTTCTTAATCATTAATTCAAACATTTCAAAGCCTTCGTTTTGATATGCTACGGCTGGATCTTGTTGTCCTAGTGCTCTAAGCCCAATCCCATGTCTAAGTTGATCCATAGCGTCAATATGATCCATCCACTTATTGTCTACAACTCGAATCAAGAGCATTCTTTCGAGCTCTCTCATTCTTTCAACTCCAATTTCCAGCTCCTTCTTCTGATAAGCCTCTTCAAATAATTCTAAAACGTCTTCCCTCAAAGATTCCTTATCAAGATGATCTAAACTTTCATGTCTAAGCGGTTGAAGTTCGCCACAGATTCTCCTTAAAGATATAAACAATCCATCCAAGTCCCATTCTTCTGGATATCTAGATGAAGCGGTACAAAAGTCAATATTCTCATCAACTAATTCTTCAAGCATCGACATTACATGGGTCCTTAAATCTTCGCCATGTAAAACTCTTTTTCTCTCATCGTAAATAATTTCTCTTTGTTTGTTCATAACATTGTCATATTGAAGTACATATTTACGAATGGAAAAGTTTCTACCTTCCACTTTCTTTTGTGCGTTTTCAATTGTCTTTGAAAGCATTCCCGCTTCAATAGGTTCGCCTTCTTTGAGTCCTAGTCTTTCGACTACACCCTGAATACGATCTCCCCCGAAAAGTCTCATCAACTCATCTTCAAGAGATATGAAGAATTGAGTGGATCCGATGTCTCCTTGACGTCCGGCACGACCTCTAAGCTGATTATCTATTCTACGAGACTCATGTCTTTCGGTCCCTATTATATAAAGTCCTCCCGCCTGGATGACCTTTTCTTTTTCTTCTTGTCTTTCTTTATTAAATTTTCCATATAATTCTTTGTAAATATCACGCGCTTTCATCAAATCAGGGTTTTCAACAGGAATTAAACTAGAAGCATAAGATATTGTGTTTTCGTCAAATTCTTGTCTTCTCATTTCTGTTTTAGCTTCGAAATCTGGGTTACCCCCAAGGATAATATCTGTTCCTCTTCCAGCCATATTTGTGGCAATAGTTACCTTCCCAAATCTCCCAGCCTCAGCAATTATTTCAGCTTCTCTCTCATGCTGTTTGGCGTTAAGAACGTTGTGCTTAACACCTCTTCTTTTAAGTAAAGAACTTATTATTTCTGATTTTTCAATTGATATTGTACCAACTAAAACTGGCTGCCCTTTTTCATTGCACTCAACAATTTTATTTACTATTGCGGAGTATTTCCCTCTTTCGACGCCATAAATCGAGTCTTCCATATCTATTCTAGCTATCGGCATATTGGTTGGGATTTCAATAACATCCATATTATAGATGTCTCTGAATTCATCTTCTTCAGTCTTTGCGGTACCAGTCATCCCTGCCAATTTTTTGTACATTCTAAAGTAGTTTTGCAATGTTATAGTAGCCAATGTCTTGGATTCAGATCTAATTTTCATACCTTCCTTAGCTTCTATTGCTTGGTGTAATCCGTCGCTATATCTACGTCCATACATTAGTCGACCAGTAAATTCATCGACTATTATTATTTCTCCATCTTTAACAATATAATCAACATCTCTCTTCATAAGGTTGTTGGCCTTCAATGCTTGCATGATGTGATGGTTTATTTCCATATTTTCTGGGTCTGAGAAGTTCTCTATCTTAAAATAGTTTTCACATCTTGTAACCCCAGCTTCAGTTAATGAAACAGTTGAATCTTTTTCATCAAAATTATAGTCTTCATCGATTCTAAATCCTCTAATGAATTTATCTGCAGTGGTATAAAGGTCAGTTGATTTTTCGCCTGCCCCAGAAATAATAAGCGGTGTCCTTGCTTCATCAATCAATATACTATCAACTTCATCCACGATGGCAAAGTTCAAATTTCTCTGAGATAGGTCTTCTTTATATAAAACCATATTGTCTCTAAGGTAATCAAAGCCAAATTCATTATTTGTACCATAAGTTATATCAGCAAGATATGAATCTTTTCGTTGTTGGCCTGTTATTCCATGTATTACACAACCAACGGTCAAGCCAAGGAATGTGTATAATTTACCCATCCATTCCATATCACGCTTTGCTAGGTAATCATTTACAGTTACAACGTGAACGCCTTCCCCTGCAAGGGCATTCAAATAAGCAGGCAAGGTTGCTACAAGAGTTTTACCTTCCCCAGTTTTCATTTCAGATATTCTGCCTTGATGAAGTATTACTCCCCCTATTAACTGAACTCTAAAATGCTTCATCCCTAGCGCTCTATTAGATGCTTCTCTAGCAACTGCAAAAGCTTCAGGTAAGATGTCATCTAAACTTTCCCCATTTTTCAATCTTTCCTGAAATTGTACTGTCATTCCTCTTAACTCTTGATCAGTTAGAATTTGCATTGCTTCATCCAAAGCTTCTATTTGATCAACTATCTTGTCAACTTTTTTAACTTCTTTTGTATTTAAATCTCCAAATATTTTTTCTAAAAATCCCATATACTTACCCTCATTCTTTCGCTATCATTAGCCAAACCAATGCCATGCATTTATTCCTCTTGACTGCAACCATAATTGTATTGCGATTGCTACGCCTAGGCCTAAAGTAAATTTTAAAATCATTTCACCTCTTTTAGACATTTCCATACTCCTTTTCTACAAAAGCTTTATAAATTGCTTTTATTGCAACTTCAAAATCTGAGTTTTCAACTCCAACAATAATGTTCATTTCACTAGAACCCTGATCAATCATTCTAACGTTAACATTTGCCTCATATAGTGCTTTAAACAACCTCGATGATACGCCTAGAGTTCTTGCCATGCCAATACCAACAGTGGCAATAAGTGCCATGTCTTGATACACATCGAGCGTATCTGGCGCAAGCTTTTTATCAAAGTCGGCAAGTATGTCTTCAAGCTTTCCCTCAAGATTCTTGTTTGAAATTACTACTGAAACTGTATCTATTCCACTAGGTAGATGCTCAAAAGAAATATCATAGTCTTCTAAAATCGATAATATCTTTTTAACAAACCCAACTTCTGAATTCATCATATCTTTATATATACCAATAACGGTAAAGTCTTTTCTGCCTGCAATCCCGGTTATAGTTGTATCATCATGCATATGCGGTGGAATTTCAGAAAGTATTATTGTCCCTGGATGGTCTGGTTCGTTAGTATTTCTAATATTGATTGGGATATCAACTTGCCTAACAGGAAAGATTGCATCTTCATGCAAAACTGTTGCTCCCATATATGAAAGTTCTCTAAGTTCCTTGTATGTTATTACTCTGATAGGTTTTGGCTTCTTTACTATTCTTGGGTCAGCCATTAAAAATCCTGAAACATCTGTCCAGTTTTCATATATATCCGCTCTAACTGCTTTTGCTACAAGGGCTCCAGAAATATCCGACCCGCCTCTAGAAAATGTCTTTATCTTGCCATCAATGTGGCTACCATAAAATCCTGGCAATACAGCATTTTTATGCTTTAATAACTCTTCACTTAAGGCATCGTTAGTCTCGTCGTATAAGAATCGCCCTTTAGTATCGAATAATATCAACCCAGCTGGGTCAACAAAATCAAATCCTAAATATGCTGCAATAATCATTGCATTAAAATATTCTCCCCTACTTACAAGATAGTCTATATGACATCCTGCTAAAAGGTTTTCTCTCAATATGTCAAACTGCTTATCTAAACCAACATCAACGCCAAGCTCTTTTTCAATATTCTTGAATCTTTCATAAATAGCTGAAAAAACTTGATCAAAAGGTACATTATGCTCGATATGAGTCTTACAAAGATAAAGCAAATCTGTAATTTTGCTATCTTCCGCGCTTCTTTTACCAGGAGCAGAAACAACAATGTATCTTCTCTCTTTATCGCTCTCTACGATTCCCTTTACTTTTTTTAGTTGGTTTGCATCACTTACTGAGCTACCACCAAATTTTGCAACCTTAATTCCCATTTTATTATCTTCCTCTCGCTTATATCTTTAACGACCATTTTATCACAAATTGTCAATTTAGCAAAGACTATTACCACTTACTATTTGAACTTGCTATTAAATTTACGCCTTCAATTATAAAATCTTTTAATATAATTTCTCCTTGGTTTACAGCTTTTTCAAGTTTAATATTCTTGATTATATCCATTGCCTGCATCAATGTTTCCTTCGGTATCCCACTAGTCGTTCTTACGCTTACCAGTTCTTTATAAGAGCCAATTACTTTAATGGACGACGTAAGTACCCTCAAAGGGCTGACTAGTTCGCTAAGAACGTAATCCTCGCCTTTGCTACACATGCCACCGTTTATTTTATATTTGTTTCCGTTTTCTGCTTTAGTCTGTTCATTTTTTACTTTAGTCTGATCTTCTTCAAGATAATAATTTATGACGCAGCTATTTGGACAAAGTATGCAAACTAGAGAGTTTTCATCTTTATTGAATTCATATCTATTATTCATTTCTCTACTTTTAATTCTTTTTTCCTTTTGAATGTTGTGCTCATTGATTCTTGCCTGAGCGTCAATTTCTGAAACTATCTTGCTAGATAAATTAGGGCGTTTTTTACTTATATTTAGATTCAAATTCTCATTTTTCAAATAATATGCGACTTCCAGCGCTTGAGCTTCTGCAGAAGCCGAGACCTGGTCAACCAAGTCATGAATGTATCTTGCATTACCAGTTACGAAAATTCCATCAATATTAGTCCTGCCATTTTTATCTGTAATCGGCTCATAACCTTTATCAACGTCAACTCCAGCTGTCAATGCAACTTCATTTTCTGGTATTAAGCCTACAGAAATTATTAAAGTATCACACGTTATAAGCTTTGTGGAATTCTCTATTACTAATCCTTTGGAATCCAGCTTTGAGACTTCAACTCCGCTTAATCTTGAATCCCCTAATATCTTTGTAACGGTTGATGATAGCATCATTGGTATCTCAAAATCCTCAATGCATTGTTTGATATTTCTTGGTAGGCCGTTTGGGCGACTTTCCTTTTCAACTACGCATACAACTTTTATTCCTTCCAAGGTAAGTCTTCTAGCCATAAGGAGCCCAATATCACCTGACCCAAGTATCACTACCTCTTTGCCAGGCATTTTATTACCAACATTTATCATATTTTGAACCATTCCAGCAGTTAAAATGCCGGACGGCCTTGTCCCAGGGACTAGAATTGAGCCTCTGGCTCTTTCTCTGGCGCCAGTTGCTATAATCAATGAACGTGTTGTCAATTTTATGGCGCCATCACTTTTGGCGACGGTTACTTCGATTTCTCTACCCCTGGATATTAAGTTAGTTGCGGTCGCTGATGTTAAAAATTCTATATTCTTTTCCAACATTCTATTGTAAAAAGCATCTCTATATTCTGGCCCAGTTAAATTTTTCTCCAACCTAATCAAGCCAAATCCATCATGAATACATTGGTTTAAAACTCCGCCTAAATGATTGTCTCTTTCTACTAGTAAAACTTTTTCAACACCTTGCTCTTTTAGCGCTAGTGCCATTGCCATTCCAGCAGGCCCACCGCCAATGATTATTGCGTCAAGAACGTTATTGAAGCCCTTTTGTGAAGGAGTAGTATTTTCTTTCATTATCTAACCCTCCCTTGTACAATAACGCTATCTTTGTTGAAAAGCTTTAAACTTTCTGGATCTACTCCACGTTCTTTTTCAAGAAGATTTATAATTCTATTTTGGCAGAATCCACCTTGGCATCTTCCCATTCCTGCTCGTGTTCTGTTTTTTATTCCTAC
>CAYRVM010000072.1:0-7742 GCA_964427575.1 uncultured Oscillospiraceae bacterium
TATAATACTCGTAAAAAACTATACTGGTTTAAAGAACTTATATAAACTTACATCGATGGCGCATCTTCAATATTTTTATAAGAAGCCAAGGATTCCAAAATCATTTTTAATCGAACATAGAGAAGGTTTGTTAATCGGTTCAGCATGTGAAGCCGGAGAAGTATTCCAGAGTTTTTTAAATAAGAAAAGCGATAAGGATATTGAAAAGATAATAGAATTTTACGATTATTTAGAAATTCAACCATTAATAAATAATGAATTCTTAATTGCTAATGAAAGATTAAAGGATCAAGACGAATTAATTAATATCAATATGGAAATAGTTAAAAAGGCTAAAAATCTTGGTAAGCTAATTGTTGGTACTTGCGATGTCCATTATATTGAACAGGAAGATTCTATATATAGGAAGATATTAATGGCAGGACAAGGATATAAAGACATTGAAGGTGATAAGGGATTATATTTAAGAACAACTGAAGAAATGCTTAAGGAATTTTCTTATTTAGATAATGATATTGCTGAAGAAATAGTTATAACAAATACAAACAAAATAGCTGATTTAATTGAAGAAATAATACCTGTCCCGGATGGTGTCTTTGCGCCAAAAATAGAGGGATCAGAAGAGATTTTAAGCGAATTGTGCAATAGAACCGCTAAGGAGAAATATGGAGATGTTCTACCTGAAATAGTCGAAAAAAGATTAAATAGAGAACTAAATGCAATCATTTCACATGGATATGCTGTAATGTATGTAGTCTCAGAAATGCTAGTAAAAAAATCAATGGAAGATGGATATCTTGTTGGTTCAAGAGGTTCGGTTGGATCTTCATTTGCAGCCACAATGAGTGGAATTACAGAAGTAAATCCATTGCCTCCTCATTATATATGCCCACAATGCAAGTACTCGGATTTTACTAATGAAAATAAATGTGGGTGCGGAATTGATATGGAAGATAAAATTTGTCCAGTCTGTTCAACAAAGCTAGATAAGGATGGTTTTGATATACCTTTTGAAGTCTTCTTAGGATTTGATTGCGATAAAGAACCTGATATAGATTTAAATTTTGCGAGTGAATATCAAAGCGTAGCACATAAATATACAGAAACTATATTTGGTAAAGACCACGTTTTTAGAGCTGGTACAATTGGAACAATTGCTTCAAAGACAGCCTATGGCTTTGTGATGAAGTATTTCGAAGAGCGAGGAGAAACAACCACTAAATGGGAAGTTGAAAGATTGACCAAAAACTGTACTGGAGTGAGAAGAACTACAGGCCAGCATCCTGGAGGAGTTATGATTGTTCCGCAAGGCAAAGAAATATATGACTTCTGCCCAATACAGTATCCCGCAAATGATCAAGATTCGAACATAATTACTACTCATTTTGACTATCATTCTATAAGCGGAAGACTACTTAAACTTGATATCCTTGGCCACGATGTACCAACGATGATAAAAATGCTGCAAGATTTAACCGGAGTGGATCCTTTGAAGGTTCCGCTAAAAGATGAGAAGGTCGACAGTGTTTTCACTACTACAATGGGCCTGAATCTAACGATTAAAAACTATAGATACAAGAATGGAACATTTGGAATCCCAGAATTCGGAACAAAGTTTGTCAGACAAATGTTAGAAGTCACTAAACCAACTACATTTTCTGACCTAACTAGAATATCAGGACTTTCGCATGGGACAAATGTTTGGATTAATAATGCACAAGAGCTTATTAGCAACAATACAGCACAATTAAAAGACGTTATTTCAACGAGAGATGACATAATGAACTATTTGATAGCAAAAGGTGTTGAAAATAAAACTGCATTCAAAATTATGGAAAATGTTCGTAAAGGAAAAGGAGTTTCTGAAGCTGACATTGATATCATAAAAGCAAAGGGCGTTCCAGATTGGTATGTTGAATCATGCAATAGAATTGAATATATGTTTCCTAAGGCGCATGCGGTAGCATATGTAATGATGTCATATAGAATAGCTTACTACAAAGTTTATTACCCTTTAGAATTTTACGCTGCCACTTTCACACTTAAAGTTAATGATTTCGATTGTGATACAATTTTAGGCGGGATAAAAGCAATTGAGAAAAAAATTGCTACAATAGAAGATATGGAAAAAAGCTCATCAAAGAAAAATGAATCTGAATTGACTGTGCTTGAGCTAGCATATGAAATGTACGCTAGAGGTTTTGAATTCACAAAACCTGATATATCAATTTCTGAAGCATCTTCTTTCAAAGTGATTGATGGGAAATTGTTAGTTCCGTTACAGGCGATTTCAGGTGTCGGAGAAAACGCTGCTAGGGCTATTTTAATGGCAAATAAAGTGGGACCATTTTACTCAATTGACGATATGGTAAGAAGAACTAAAATAAATAAAACGGCAGTGGAATCATTGAAAAATCAAGGAGTACTATCAAAAATTCCAGAAACCGACCAAATCACCCTATTTTAGAATTTAACTTGCCAGAAAGCGAAATATATGGTAAATTGTACTGGTAAGAACGCAATACAAAAGTGTAAGCGAAGAGTGGGCAGATCCCACTCTTTAGTTTTTAATAAGAATATATAGCTTTTATATTTAAAATTGTGGAGGGAAAATGTCGAAAAAAAAGGTTACAGACCAGGTTAAAGAACTAATCCAAGATTTCTTAAATGAAAACAATTTTGAACTTTTTGATATTCAATATGTTAAAGAGGGAAATTCATGGGTTGTTAGAATTATAATTGATAAATCTGAACAAAGTGAAGAGTCTGAAGCATTTATTAGTACCGATGATTGTGAAAAAGTAAGTAGATTTGCAAGCGAAGAACTAGACAAGATAGAAACCTTAGATAAACAATATTTATTGGAAGTTTCATCTCCCGGTTTGGACAGACCTTTAAGGTTTGAAGCAGACTACGTTAAATATAAAGGTAAAATGATTGAAATTTCATTATATAAACCAATCGATGGACAAAAGATAATTATCGGAGAGTTAGAATCATTAGAAAATGAAGTAATAACCGTATTAGATGAAAAGAAAAACAAAATAGAAGTACCAATCGCAAAAGCTGCTATTGTAAGACTAGCTGTTATTTTTTAAAGGAGAGTAATATTATATGAATAACGAATTTATTAAGGCAGTCGAATCCTTGGAAAAGGAAAGAGAAATTTCAAAAGAATTGCTAATGGAAGCAATTGAATCCGCGCTTGTATCTGCCTACAAGAAAAATTATGGAACTAATCAAACCGTGAGAGTAAAAATTGACCATGAAACAGGCGAGTTTGAAGTTTTCATGCAAAAGACTGTAGTTGCAGAAGCTCATGATAAAAATTCAGAAATTTCACTTGAAGATGCAAGAGAGATTGACAAGAATTACAAACTTGACGATGTTATTGAAAAAAATGTTACTCCAAAAGAATTCGGAAGAATAGCTGCTCAAACTGCTAAGCAAGTTGTTGTACAAAGAATAAGAGAAGCTGAAAGAACTATGATATTTGATGATTTTTCTAGCAGACAGAGTGAATTGGCTACTGGAATAATTCAAAGAATAAGCAATGATACAATATTTATTACAGTTGGTAAAACTGAAGGAATATTAGCACATACAGAACAAGTTAAAGGTGAAAAATACTCTTTAAATAGCAGAATTAAAGTCTATATAATGGATGTTAAGAAAACCACGAAGGGACCTCAAGTATATTTATCAAGATCACATCCTGGCCTAGTAAAGAGATTATTTGAGCTTGAAGTTCCAGAAATTCATGATGGTGTAGTTGAAATTAAAAGCATATCAAGGGAAGCTGGATCTAGAACTAAGATTGCAGTATTTACCAATGACCCAAATGTCGATGCTGTTGGAGCATGCGTTGGTTCGAGAGGAAATAGAGTACAGAACATAGTTGATGAATTATTTGGCGAAAAGATTGATATCATAAAATGGAGCCCTGACCCTGAAGAACTTATAAAAAGTGCCTTAAGCCCTTCCAAAGTTGAAAAGGTAATACTTAGCGAGAACGAAAAATCAGCAGTTGTAATTGTTCCTGATTACCAGCTTTCTTTAGCAATAGGTAAAGAAGGTCAAAATGTACGTTTAGCTGCGAAACTTTGTGGTTGGAAGATTGATATTAAGAGACATACTCAATACTACCCTGATGGAGAAGATGAAATAACAGCTGATGTAGAAGAAACAACTAAAATTGTTGAAGAACCTAGCGTTGAAGCAGTTGATTTTATAGATACAATAGAAGTAGGCAAAGTTGTAAAAAAATCTAGCAAAAAACCTAGTAAAAAAGCTGAAATCGAAGAAGAATTTGATGAAGTTGGGGAAATAGAAATAATAGATGAACCAATAGAAGAAATAGTTATAAAGGCTCCTAAGAAAAAAGCTAAGTCAAAGAAGACGGTTCTTGAAGTATTGGAAGAATATGACTTAATTGATGAGCTTGAAGAACAGAAAAGCAAGAAAAAGGGAAAATCAAAAAAGTAAACTTAAGGGATGTGCTTTTATGAAAATAAAGAAAGTGCCTATGCGCAAATGTGTTGGCTGTTTGGAATCAAAGCCAAAAAAAGAACTTATTAGAATAGTTGCTAACAAGGAAGGACAGCTGAGCATTGATTTAAAAGGCAAGGCAGAAGGCAGAGGAGTGTACTTGTGCAAGAATGAAGCTTGCTTGGCAATCGCAAAAAAGAAAAGAGCTATAAAGAGAAGTCTTGAGATAGAGATTTCAGAAGAAAAGCTCGACGCTATATTTAAGGAACTAATGAATTTATGAGAAAAAAAGTACACAGTTATCTTGGATTTGCTGTAAAAGCAGGTAAAGTCATTATGGGATACAATCAATGCGAAATGGCAATTTATAGGAATAAATTGAAATTAATAATTGTAACCAACGATGTCGCAGAAAATACTAAAAAGAAATTTGAAAAGATAGCTAAAGAATGCAAAGTTCCAATATATATTTACAGTAATTCAGATGAAATATCATTGTTTTGTGGAAGCGAAATGAAAAATGTATTCGGAATTACTGATAAACAATTTGCGTTAATAATAGAAAAAGAAATACAAAAGGAAATCAATGAAACAGGAGGTGTTCTTATTGACAAATAATAAAAGAGTATATGAAATAGCAAAAGAGCTATCAAAAAGTAACAAAGAGATGGTAGACATAATTACAAAATTAGGTATTGAGATAAGAAGTCATATGAGTATTTTAACGGATGAAGATGTTAAAAAGATAAAGAAGAATCTCACTCCAGCGACTGCTGTTGCATCTAAAGATGATGCTGCTAAGGTTCAAAAGCAAGATAGCCCAGCAAAGGCAAAAGAACAACCAAAGAAACCAGTTAAAGAGAAATTTACAAGAGCAGAACGAGAAATTCTAGAAGAACTTGAACAAGGTCCAAAATCAATTATTATAAATGTTCCTATTACAGTTGCTGGCTTTGCTGATCAAATAAGCAAATCACCGAGCGATATAATAATGAAATTGATGAAGTTAGGGATAATGGCCAATCTTAATCAGAACATTGATGAAGATACAGCTTTGTTATTAGCTGAGGATTTTGACGTTAATATAGAAATCGGTAGAGTTTATGAAGATGTTGAAGAAAAGGGATTGGATTTAACTGAAGATAAAGTTGAAGATCAAAAGCCTAGATCACCAATTATTACTGTTATGGGACATGTAGATCACGGTAAAACATCCTTACTTGATGCAATCAGAAAGACAAATATTACTGCAACTGAATCGGGTGGCATAACTCAACATATCGGAGCATCGGAAGTATATCACAATGATAAAAAAATAGTCTTCCTGGATACTCCTGGACATGAAGCTTTCACAGCTATGAGAGCTAGAGGAGCGCATGTAACGGATATTGCGGTTTTGGTAGTTGCTGCAGACGACAGTGTTAAACCACAGACTATTGAAGCAATAAGCCACGCAAAAGCGGCTAACGTACCTGTAATTGTAGCAATCAACAAGATTGATAAACCAGGTGCTGATATAAATAAAGTTAAAGAAGACCTTAGCAATAATGGAATATTAGTTGAAGAATGGGGTGGAGATGTCATTTGTGCACCTGTTTCAGCAAAAACTGGCGAAGGAATTGATAACTTATTAGAAATGATATTACTTCAAGCAGAAATTCTTGAATTAAGAGCAAATCCTCACAGATTAGCTATGGGTACCGTAATAGAAGCGAGATTAGACAAAGCAAAAGGTCCGGTTACAACATTGCTAGTAACAAACGGTAGCATGCATGTTGGTATGGCGATAGTATGCGGAACGACTAGTGGTAAAATTAGAGCGATGAATAATTTCAAAGGTCAAGCCATCAAGAAAGCTGGCCCATCTACAGCAGTAGAAATCCTTGGATTAAACGAGGTTCCAGAAGCAGGAGATGAGTTTAATGTTGTTAAGGAAGATAAAACCGCGAGAGAAATTGCTCAAAAAAGACAAATTAAATTCAGACAAGAAGCAATGGTTAAAAACTCGAGCGTATCACTTGAACAACTTTTTGAAAAAATTGAACTTGGAGAAGTTAAAGAACTTAATTTGATAATAAAAGGTGATGTACAAGGTTCTGTTGGAGCATTGATTCAATCACTAGAAAAATTAAAAAATGAAAATGTTAAAGTTAGAATACTTCATTCTGGAGTTGGTACTGTAACTGAATCCGATGTAATGCTTGCATCAACATCAAGAGCAATAATTATAGCGTTCAATGTTAGAGCAAATACTATAATTACTCAGATGGCAGATCGTGTCGGAGTAGAAATTAGGAATTATCGAGTTATCTATGAAGTAATAGACCAAATTGAAGCGGCTATGAGAGGAATGCTAGATCCTATTTTTAAAGAAGTAGTTCTAGGCAAGGTAGAAGTAAGAAATACATTTAAAGTACCTAATGCTGGCTTAATAGCGGGCGCTTACGTAGTTGAAGGTAAGATTACTCGAGCTTCACAAATTAGACTTGTAAGAGATGGTATAGTTGTTCATGAAGGTAAAATTTCGTCATTAAAAAGATTTAAAGATGATGCAAAAGAAGTTTTGGCAGGTTTTGAATGCGGTGTAGGAATAGAAAACTTCAATGCAATAAATGAAGGCGATATAATTGAAGCTTTCAAGATGGAAGAAATAATTAGAAAATAGGTGTTTAAATGGGAAAAAACTTTAGGTCTGGACGCATTGGTGAAGAGATTAAAAAAATAATAAGCAATATGCTAGTAAGGGAATTAAAAGATCCTAGATTACTAGCAGGTTTAGTGAGTATAACTACGGTGGAAGTGACTAACGATCATAGCTATGCAACGATATACTTGAGCGTAATTTCTAGCAATAATTCAGAAGAAGAAAATGAAAAACAAAAGATTGAAGTCATCGCAGCATTTAATAGCGCAAAGGGTTTTATAAAAAGAGAACTGGGTAAAGAATTGGAATTGAGACACATACCAGAATTGATTTTCAAGATTGATGCCTCGCTAGAGTATGGAAGACATATAGAAGAATTAATAAGTAATTTGAATAAAGGATAATTTAAATTAGCTTAGGAGAATTATGAAAAAACTTGACTTTAAGCCTATAATTGAAGCAATTGCTGAAGCAAAAGAAATTCTAATCTATACTCATGTCCTTATGGATGGAGATGCCTTAGGATCTTCCGTTGCTCTTTGTCACGCGCTTCGTAAATTAGGTAAAAAGGCTTATGTTTTGATTGAGGATGATGTTCCAGAATATTTAT
>CAYRVM010000073.1:0-7735 GCA_964427575.1 uncultured Oscillospiraceae bacterium
AAAGGTGATGAAACAGTTGGTAAAAAAGTTTGGGACGCTATTTTCGAAGTCGGAGCAGAATTCGGAATCGAAGCTGTTGGACTTGGAAGCCGCGATACATTAAGATTAGAAAAAGGTTATATGCTTTACGGTAACGATATTGACAATACAACAAATAATTATGATGCTTGGTTTGTAGGTTTTACTCCGTATTATTCCGCAAGTGTTTGGATAGGTAATGATATAGATATAGAACTTAGTAAAGGAAGTATTGCTGATTCAAGACTTTGGAGCAAAATAATGAAAAGAGTTCACTACGGTAAGGAAGCTGGAGTATTCCCAGTAGCCACAAATGTAGTTAGCATTCCTATTGATACTAAGTCAGGTAAAATTCCTTCTGATTTAAGCGCTTTAGACCCTAGAGGGACCATTAGAAATGAGTATTTCATAGAGGGAACTCAACCTACAGAAATTGATACAACTCATGTGGTAGGTAATGTTTGTAGCGAATCAGGATATCTGGCTACACCATACTGTCCAAGTCCAATTGGCAAGGTTTTTGTAAAAAGACCATATCCTGTTGATCCATTAGTTGGGGACCTCCAATATGAGCTTCCAAGCTACTATTGCAATCTGCACAATCAGGATTCAATAAACTATCCAATAGACCCTACGAAAGTTTTGGATCCAAATAGTGGATATTTCCCACCAGTAGTTGACCCAAATAATCCAATAGATCCGACAATTCCTATCGACCCGAATGCTCCAAATCCTGACGAACCTCCTGGTTGGTTATAAAATAATAACTATAAGGCGTGTAGCAATTTACACGCCCTTTTTTATTGAACTTATTATTCGTCTGCTATTTTTTAATTACTTTTGGTTTATTATATCCTCTATCTCCAAAAGGTTGAGATCTTTCAATCCACTCTCTCTCCATTTTTTTTGCTTCCCTAGATGATGCTGTACCATCTTCTTTTTCTTCAAATGTTTCTAGAATTTCAAACTCAAACTCATTTTCCCCGAATTCACTCCATTCCTTCTGAAGAGAAATGTTTGTATAACTTCCATTATTAAGTTGGAATTTAATGCCATTTAATGATTTTACATTTCTACAACTTCCAATAAATATTTTATTATTAATTTTATTTCGAATTTGAAATACACCACTTATTACAATATCATTTAACTTAATTTTATATTTAATTTCCTTTTTCATTTTTATATTTTCCTTTATCCAATAGGCTTTCCCGTTCGCCTGTCTATCCATAAATCCATACTCAATTAAATATCTTCTTACCGCAACATAGTCACTCTCATATATTCTTGATATTATTTCATTAATTTCTTTTTCAGTATACTTTCTTCCTACTTCAAAACATTCGGCAATTTTACCAAGAACTACAATTCTGCTTTTCTCTTTCATTTTAAATGTCTTTAACTTTAAATATGGCTCAAACGTAAAGTACTTTTCTAATATTTTCTCCCTTTCTTGATCATTAGTTACATCTTCAACTTCAAGGCTATTTATATTCGAACTATTAGTTGTTAAATTACTAATATATTTATTTTTCTCTTTTAACAATTCCATGAGAACTAAAAATGATTTAGCTTGTTTTTCCTTTTCCTTTAGCGCAAATCTATGATTTCTTATTGTCGATTGGCTTCCTATTTTCATTTCATTTTGAATCTCAATGTCATTCTTCCCAGAATAGAATAATCCAATTAATTTACTTTGATGTTCAGATAGCCCAGTTATTTTTTTATCTTGACTATTAATAAATTCAAACACACTTTTATGAGTGTTTAAAATATGTACCTGCATATATTTGCTTGCTTCAAGTAGCCTATCATAGCAAGAATAAATTATTCCTTTTTCAATTTTCTCACCACATAATAAGCATATGAAGTGATCTGAATCCTCTGAAAATCCTCTTTTCATATCGTTTAAAGAAGCGCCCCAATATATTTCATTAGTATTCATATATAAACCTCCGCATTAATTATCTACCATTTACTAGACAATTATAGTATTTGTTTATATTTATGTCAATAATAATCATATGTGAATTTATACATGATTATATTTTGCTTAGATTATCAAGATTTATCATCATCGGTAAAAAAAGATCCCCATACCTATTGGCATGGGGATTTTAGCATATTTAATATATTAGTTTCTTTTGATTGTTTTAATTAGTTTTTATGTGATACGTGAATCGCATCATAAAGATCTTGAGCGTTGTCCCATTCGGCTATTATCTGTGGAATTACTTTATATAGATCTCCCACTATTCCGTAATCGGCAACTTCAAATATAGGTGCGTCTGGATCTTTATTGATTGCGATTATAATATCTGATGTTTGCATCCCAGCTAAATGCTGGATTGCGCCTGATATTCCACAAGCAAAATAAATTTTAGGCTTAACTGTTGTCCCAGTCTGTCCAACTTGGTGAGAGTGATCAATCCATCCAGCATCAACTGCTGCTCTTGAAGAACCCACAACTCCTCCAACCTTCTCCGCCAATTTTGCAATAAGCTCAAATCCTGAAGGATCTCCAAGACCTCTTCCTCCTGAACAAATTATATCTGCATCTGTAAGAGAAACTAAAGCTTTTGCTGCTTTTACAACTTCCAAGACATTTGTTCTAATATCAGATGCTTTCAATTTTGCATCAATTTTAATTAGTTCGCCCTTCTTGTTTACATCTTTTTCTAATTTATCCATAACTCCCGGACTTACCGTTGACATCTGAGGTCTATTCTTAGGGCAAATAATCGTTGCCATGATGTTTCCACCAAATGCTGGACGCGTCTGCATAAGTTTCTTGTCAACTGGATCAATATCTAATTTAGTACAATCGGCAGTAAGGCCGGTATCAAGCCTTGCAGCAACTCTTGGAGCAAGGTCTCTACCAATGTGTGTCGCTCCAAAGATAACAATTTCAGGAAGATATTTGTTGATGGCTTCTGTCAAAACTTTTGTATACCCATCAGTTGTATAATTTTTCAATAAAGGATTGTCTATTTGATAAATTACATCGGCACCATATGCAAAAAGTTCTTTTACGATATGATCTGTTTCGCTTCCAATTAGTACGGCGCATACTTTTCTTCCGCCAATCTCTCTTGAAAGCTTATGTCCTTCACCTAATAACTCTAAAGCTACATTCATCAATTTTCCATTTCTCTGTTCAGTATATACCCAAACGTCCTTATATAAAGAAAGGTCCTTCTTTACTAAAGTCTCAGGTTCTTTTTCTATTGCATCAAATGGGCATGCTTCTATACATTGGCTACAAGCAGTACATTTTTCATTGATAACTGCTAATTTATTTACCATATCTATTGCGTCGAAGGGGCAAGCCTTAACGCAAAGAGTACATCCTTTGCATTTATCATCTATAATTATTATGGCCATTGTTTTACCTCCTTCAATTAAATAATATGTTTTTCTTTAAGACTAACCAATAACTTTTGAGCTTGTTCTTTTTCCGAATCAGCTTCAACCATCATTCCAACACCTTTTGGAGATGGAGTGAAACTTCTGAAAACATTGGTAGGCGAAGCTTCTAATCCAACTTTTAACGGATCAATATTTACATCGCTAGCCGACCAAGTAGGAATTGTTTTTTTACAAGCATCATATATTCCAGGAAGAGACATATATCTTGGTGCGTTAAGCTCTTTAATAGCTGTTAGAACGCACGGTGTATTAATTGTGATCATCTCATATCCATCTTCAAGTGCTCTCTTAACCGTAATTTCATTGCCTTTGATTGAAAATTCTTTTACGTAGGTTACTTGTGGCAAATCAAGTTTTTCTGCAAGTTGTGGTCCAACTTGTGCCGTGTCTCCGTCTATCGCCTGTCTTCCTGCGAATATTATATCGAAGTCACCGATCTTCTTTACAGCTGCTGCTAAAGCGTTTGAAGTTGCCCAAGTATCAGAACCTGCAAAGGCTCTATCACTTAATAGGATTGCTTCATCCGCGCCCATTGCAAGGCATTCAGTCAACATTTCTTTTGCCTGAGGTGGTCCCATAGTAAGAACTGTAATATGTGTGTCTGGAAATTCGCTTTTTATTTTAAGAGCTTCTTCCAAAGCATTTGCATCATCGTGATTTAATATGCTTGGAACTCCATCTCTAATTAATGTATTTTTAACTGGGTCAATTTTAACTTCATTTGTATCAGGAACTTGTTTTGCACAAACAATAATCTTCATTTTATATCCTCCTTCTCCCTTATTTACCTAAAACCGCTGCGGCTATTACCATTCTTTGAACTTCTGAAGTGCCTTCATAGATTTCAGTTATTTTGGCATCTCTCATCATTCTTTCAACTGGATAATCCTTGGTATAACCGTAACCTCCATGTAATTGAACTGCTTTTGTAGTAACAAACATCGCTGTCTCAGCTGCAAATAGTTTAGCTATCGCAGAATCTGTTCCATATTTTTGCCCAGCTGACTTTAAATAAGCAGCTTTATATATCAACATTCTTGTAGCTTCAATTCTAGTTTTCATATCAGCAATATCGAATTGCAACGCTTGCATTTGCGCAAGTTTTTTGCCAAATTGCTTTCTTGATTTCATATATTCAACAGTTACGTCGAAGGCTCCTTGCGCTATTCCTAGTGCCTGTGATGCAATTCCGATTCTTCCTCCGTCAAGAGTAGCCATCGCAATTTTAAAGCCATCTCCAACATTGCCTAAAATATTTTCTTTTGGAACTATACAGTTCTGGAATATAAGCTCAGTTGTTGCTGATGCTCTAATCCCCATCTTGTCTTCTTTTTTACCGATGGTAAAGCCAGGGTAGTCTTTTTCAACTATAAAAGCACTAATACCCTTTGTGCCCTTTGATTTATCAGTCATTGCCATAACGATGTAAATATCTGCAACTCCACCGTTAGTGATGAAAACTTTTGTTCCGTTTAATTCCCAATGGTCCCCTTTGTCTATCGCCTTTGTCTGTTGGCCTGCTGCATCAGTCCCTGCGTTTGGTTCAGTAAGACCAAAGGCACCAAGCTTATTGCCTTTTGCTAAAGGTATTAAGTACTTCTGTTTTTGTTCTTCGTTCCCAAAATAGAAGATTGGCCAAGCGCCAAGTGATGTATGCGCTGAACAAATTACACCTGTAGAAGCACAAACCCTCGATAATTCTTCAACAGTTATAGCATATGCTAAGTTATCTCCACCAGCACCACCATATTCTTTAGGAAATGGAACTCCTAATAATCCATAATCTCTCATCTTTGCAACTGTCGCATATGGAAATTCTCCACTCAGATCAATATCTGCAGCAAGTGGTTCAACTTCTTTGATAGCAAATTCTCTTACCATTTTTCTAACAAGTTCTTGTTCTCTAGTTAATTGAAAATTCATTGAAAAGCCTCCTTTTTATAATTTAAACGGCTATAATACGCAATAGGTATTAGTCGTAGTTTTAGCTTGTTATTTATTTAACAGCTTTACACAATTATTAAACAATATTTTCAACATATTATCAAGTACTATTTATATATTTTTGAATTAATTAATTCAAAATTTAAATATAATTATTTACGATCGATTGTTTAAATATTCAGACAATTCTGTAATTTCAATAATCCTATCATATAATTTAGCCGTTCTTCTCTGCCCTTTATTAATTATAAATTGTCATTTATCGATTGTAAGTACGGATCTATAGGTTAAATAGAAAAGGAGCGCATTGTTATTTATTTAACAATACGCTCCTTTTGTCATCAATTCTACTCGTCAATATCTACTGTTATAACCTCTAAGGTCTCTATTGCTTGCTCAATTAATTGATCAATATTTAACAAACCTTCTTCTCTGAGAACATCTTCTATCTTAGGCCTTGTACTCGGGTGCTTTGGTAAGAATATTGTACAACAGTCTTCATATGGTTGAATTGAAGTTTCAAACGTTCCTATTTTTCTAGCAATTTTCATAATATCAACTTTATCCATTGCAATCAAAGGACGCATAACTGGCATTCCCACAGCTTGGTCAGTCGCTACAATACCGAGAACTGTTTGGCTAGCAACCTGGCCCAAATTTTCTCCAGTTATTAACATCTGGCAAAGATTTTCTTTTGCTAGTATTTCTGCAATCTTCATCATGAATCTTCTTGATATTATCGTTATATATTGTTCTTGGCATTTTTCGCTTATTTCCTGCTGTATCTTCACAAGATTAATATTGTTTATTTTTATTTTCCCACATTGAAGAGCCAGTATTTTAGCCAAATCAACAACCTTTTCTTTTGCACGTTCGCTAGTATATGGATAGGCATGGAAGTGTGTTGCCTCGATCCACATTCCTCTTTTCGCCATCATCCATGCCGCTACGGGGCTATCTATACCCCCTGATAAAAGAACCATGCCTCTTCCATTAGTTCCTATAGGGAGGCCTCCAAACCCAGCAACTTTATCAGTATAAATGTAAGTCTTAAACTTTCTCAAATCGATAAATAGCCTGCAATCTGGTTTATGAACATCTACACTTAAAACTTTACAACCAATTAGTACTTTCCCTCCAATGGTTCTAGCCATTTGCGGCGATTGAATTGGGAAGTCTTTATCAGCTCTTTTAGCTTCAACTTTAAACGTCTTAATTCCTTTTTCTTTAATCAAGTTAAGCATGTAAGAGACGGCTGCCTCTCCTATTTTATCCATATCAGATTCTACTTCAATCGCATGGCTTATTGAGTCTACACCAAATATTTTAGAGACATCTTCAATAATTTTATCAATCTCATATTCTTTTGGAGCATATAGGTATATCAATCCCTCACTTCGTTGTACTTTTACATCTTCATAATTCTTCATGCCCTTTTTAATACGTTCAACAAGAAGCCTTTCGAAAAACGGCTTATTTTGACCTTTTAAAGCTATTTCTCCACAACGTATAATATATATATTCTTTTCGTTCATTTTTAATTGATCTCCATTCTAGTTTTATTATTTTACAAATCCTTTGCGCATTAAATTAACGGATTTCTTAAGCTTATCTATAGTGTAGATAATTTCATTTTCGGTATTGAATTCGCTAAAGCTGAATCTTATTGCACCTTTTATCTCATCTTCCTTAAGTTTCATAGCTTTTAGAACATGGCTTTCCGTATTCCTGTTTGATGAGCATGCCGATGCAGTTGATACGAATATACCATCTTGTTCAAGCATATGAAGAAGTACCTCACCTTTTGTCCCCAAGAAACTAACATTCAATATGTATGGGCTTGATTCTTCTCCAATCGAACCGTTAATCTTGATATTATCAATTTCGGAACTTATGCCTTCAAATAAAAGACTTTTTAGTTTGCTAGTTTTTCTATGTCTATCAAGAATTTCTGCTCTTGATATCTTACTTGCTTCAGAAAATCCCATGATTGCTGGAATATTTTCAGTTCCTGAACGCAACCCTCTTTCTTGCGCCCCACCTAGAATGACGGGCTCAATTCTAGCCCCTTTTCTAACGTATAGCGCGCCTATACCTTTGGGACCATGGATTTTATGCGCGCTTATGGAAAGTAGGTCTAATCCTGGCAATTTGGGGTCAATTGGAATCTTTCCATATGCCTGTACGGCATCGCTATGGAAAAGCAGCATATCGTTCTTCCTTTTGAGATCGCCTATTTCTCGTATTGGCTGGATTGTTCCTATTTCATTGTTTACCAACATAATAGAAATTAATATTGTTTTTTCGTCTAATTCACTTTCTAATTGTTCTAAATTGACTTTTC
>CAYRVM010000074.1:0-7691 GCA_964427575.1 uncultured Oscillospiraceae bacterium
AGCTTAAGTTCCTTTCTTCATTAGAATCATTTTCAAGCTTTATTATACTTATCTTTACAGCACCTTCAACCGGTACGAACTGCATCAAGGTTTGGGATACCCCGTGACTAATATGTTTGAATTCAGAATATCCAAATCCATGCCTAATAGTGTAGCCACCACTTTCTCTTATTGGTAAAGGCGTTATTGACCATGTTTCTGAGGATTCATCTCTTATGTAAAAAGCTTCTCCTATGTTGTCACTGACCGGATCATTTGACCAAGGTGTTATTTTATTCTCTCTGCTATTTTCGCTCCATGTGAAGCCTCCACCCGATTCAGAAACAATAAATCCAAAGTCTTGATTTGAAATTATATTTACCCAAGGTGCTGGAGTATTCTGTCCTTTTCCTAGCTTTATAAGATACTCTGTCCCATTATTTACAAAGCCTCCAATCCCATTGAAGTGAAGTAGACCTTTTTCTTCAATATTCCTTGGAGCTACTGAAGGCAGAAGTTTCCTAATTCTAGGTTCTAATAATTCTGGTAAATCTAAATCTGGCAACATAGTCAATTGATCAGCGATTGACCCAGCACTACCCCTAAACACCAACCTTGAAATAGCTATAATAAGGTTTACATCTTCCGCAGACATATTATTAGTATTTAGAATGAATACATCACCTCTTGGGTTTAAAACATCATGAGTTTGACTTGAATATACTATCTCCAAAATGCTTGTATATAAGGGGTTAGTATAGCTATTGTCTTCTTGGCTCAATAAAACTAAATCTACCCTTAAACTTTTCAATCTCCAATATTCGTGAGCTTTTAGTAGATCATAAAGAATCTCAACGTCGTCAATTTTATTGAGTGCTAATGCTACTATTGGTCGGTCGCCTGATATTCCATAAGGCCACAATGCTGATTGCCCTTTTTTATTTTCTCTAATTTGATCTTTACTTTTGATTCTGAGAGGACTTGGGAAAATTATATGTGACATCATTTCCTGATAAAGTTCCATTTCAGGAGCTTTTATACTCAAATACTTTCCTTCAACTTGGCTTCTTGCTAAGGCTAGCCAAAATGCTGCGTTGCATGTGACAGCTTTAGAATATTTATCCAACAACTCCATAAGCATTTCTCTAGAATCAGCAATTATTGTTGTAAAGTATATTCTGTTTGTTCGTCCTGGCTCAAGATTAATCCTAATACGGAAACTGAAAACTGGATCTAAAACCGCACCAACGCTATTTGAAAGAGGCTTATCAATGAATATGGCATTAGGGTTGGTTAAAGTATTACCTCGACCGATGAATTGCATTCTATCAGTTTCATACTGAAGATTTCCTATTATTTCTGTTTCTATTACAGGAATCTGAGCAATCCAGGCTTCTTTATCATTAGCTGCTCTAGGTCTCCTTTTTGCAATAAGCGCTTGGTATTCTGAGTTAAACTCGGTCTGAACAAATAAATTACTAAATGCTGGATGCGCTAAATCGCTATTCTGGTAAGTCAAAACAACTTCAAAATAGCTTGTAATCTCAACAACGCAAGACTCCTCTGCATTATTCTTTATTCTAATTCTTCTAATTTCAGCATTATCCCCTGATGCCACGATAATCTCTGTAGAGGTTTCTATTTCTCCATCTGTACGGTTAAATGTTGCCTTGTCAGATGTAAATATAACTTCATATTTCTCAGGCATTACGTTTAATGGTGCATATGTTGATGACCAGGTTTCCTTCTTCTCAAAATTCTTGAAGTAGAAGAACATTCCATAATCATCCAGAATACTATCTTCTCTCCATCTGGAAATTGCCAAATTCTGATTTTTGCTAAATCCAGTACCCTTATCTGTAACCATTACAGAATAGTTGCCGTTAGATAGTATATGTGTCTTTGGAAGCCTATCATCAATACCATTATATTTTCTAAAGGCACCATCGTCTTTATAGACCATTCCCTTAAATGGAATTACCTTTTCTTTCTTTTCTTTTGTAAAGACGACATTAATTGGAACTTTCTCCTGCAATAACAATCTTGCAGCATTAATAAATGCATCTTGAGAGAATCTTGTTTGCATTATGTTTTTATTAAGAAAGTTGTTTAAAGCCAATAAACTCATGCCTTCATGGTGGGCCATGAAGCTTTTAATTATAACTCTATCCCCTTCAATACTTAGTCGTTCTTGTGTGTAGTCTCCAGCTTCGTAGAATCCATATGCGCCTTCAAGTCCTTCAGTTTTTAAGTGTTGGATGTTTTTTAATGCTTCAACTGGATTTACTAAAAGAGCTAAGAAAGTAGAATATGGCGAGGTTACAGCATCTTCTACAAGCCCCCTTTTTAGACCTAACCACGGCACCCCGATTGCTTTATAGTTATAATCTAAGTTAATATCCATTGAATTGAACGAGGATTCTGATGAACCCCAAGGCATATTCCTTTGCTTGCCATATTTCATTTGGCTTTTAATAGCGAAGGAATAAGTTTCATCAAGTAAAGTATTTCTGTATGTTCTCATAACTAATAATGGCATTAAGTATTCGAACATAGTTCCACTCCATGATACCAAGCCTTTGTAGTTATCAACAACCGTAAGCGATCTGCCCAACATAAACCAATGCTTTGGTGGAACCTCTCCTCTTGCTATGGCTAAATAGCTAGTCTGCCTAGCCTCTGAAGCAAGCAAGTCATAATACGAATTCGTCATCCAATTTTCTTCAATATTAAAGCCTATAGAAAATAGATTTCTTCGCTCATCGTACAAATATTTAAATTTAACGTTCTCAGATAGAACCTCAATCTTATGAATCAATTGATTATATTGTTTAGTGTAATTTAAATTGAATTCGTTTGAATGTTTAACAGAATCTTTAATTTGGCTCAACCAAAGTAATGCCTTTGTATTTGGCTTTGTTTCATTTTCGTTGATGCATACTTTAAGTATTTCAATATGTTTTAAAATTATTTTATTGAATTTGTTTGCTTCATTTAAATTTACATTTGTTTTTAGTAACTCTAAAAGTATTTTCGTTTCATCCTTTAAATACTCGCTTAACATTTCCTCAAACAAAAAAAAAAAAATGGTAATCCAAGGAGCGAATAGGTTAATTTCCTGTTTAAATGCTTTAGCCATATTCCTAACTTTGATTGACCAATCCTCATCTATCAAGTCTGCTTCAAAGTCAAAATCTATTAGTTTATTAAGAGCATTATCCCATAATATAACATCTATATTTTGATCCTTGTCTACGAAATCAAAACATTTTATTATTTCCTGTATTTCTTCTCCATCTTTTGTCCCGGCCCTTATTGTATCCTTTATTCCCTCAATAAAATTAATGTCAATCAATGGGCTACCGTAATAATCTCTCAAAGCCTCTGCCAATGTAATAAGGTAGGAAACGTAATTACCGCTGTCAACCGTAGAAACATATCTTGGTTTAAGTGGCTCCAAAGTTCTAGTGTCGTACCAATTATATAAATGGCCATTCCATTTTTCCATTTTTTCAATACTAAGTAATGCTTTTGAGATTAAATCCGTAGTCTCAACTATCCCAATATAACCCATATCCCTTGCTGAAATGGTAGCTAGTAAGCCAAGGCCAATATTGGTTGGCGATGTCCGATATGCAATTCCCCTAGGTGGATCTTCTTGGTAATTGTCAGGTGGAAGATAATTGTTTTTGCTATTTGCAAACTCTTCAAAATATCTCCATGTTTTTCTTGTAATCTTTCTTAACTCAATTTTATTTTCATCGCTTAGAACAATCTTTTCAGTTTTAACGTCTTTACTAATTGAATAGGCAATAAATGGTGCGGCCAGCCATATTACAAGCATTATCAAGCTTAAGCTCAAGTAATCAGGTTTGAAGTAATAAGTTAAGCCACAAACTAGTAGCGCAATTGCCGGGCTTGATATCATTGTTATAAGATATCTTTTTAGTGAGTTAACCTGTTGTTTTTCGACATCAGCTGCTGTTACCCATTCCAACATGTTTTTCTTTGTTATAATTACACGAACTAATGTAACTCCGATAGCGTTTAAAACCATTGTAGTGTGGTAAGGTAAAAATACAATGTTCAATAAGAATTGGACTATATTTGCCCTTAGACCAAAGAATCCTGGCAAATGCCTTCTAATTCTGTCTCGCTTTAAGCCTCCCCCAAATACCTGACCAATGAAAGTACTTAATAGAGGAAGTCCCAAGGTTCCAATCCCTATACCAACCCAAAAGAAGCTACTTCCAGGTAAAACAGAAAGGCCAAGTATTATTAGCAACATTATCGATGGAGCTACAAGACTCCTCCTCATATTGTCTAATATCTTCCAAATTGAAATATACGTTAGTGGGTTTTTAACTAATTTTCTATTAGCATCATAAACCCTAAAGTGAAGCCAAGGGAGCAATTGACAATCTCCTCTTATCCATCTATGCAGTCTTGCCATAAATGAATTATGTTTCGATGGGTAAGAGTCAACTAATTCCAAATCATTAACTAAGGCTGCTCTAACATAAGAACCTTCTAAAAGATCATGGCTCAATATTGCGTTTTCTGGTACTACGTCCTTTAATACAGTATGGAAAACTTCCAGATCATATATCCCTTTACCGGTAAATATTCCTTCACCAAAGAGATCTTGATAAACATCTGAAATTGCTCTCGCATATGCATCCATACCTTCTTGCCCAGTAAATATTCTTGAGAAAATTGACCTATTCGCGCTTTCTACATCAAATGAAACTCTAGGTTGCATAAGGCCATAGCCTTCAACGACTATTCCTCTTTTACTATCAATGATAGGCATATTCATAGGATGAGCCATCGTTCCAATCATTTTCTTAGCCATTCCCATGGGCAGAATCGTATCCGCATCGAGGGTTATGATATATTTTGCTTTAGTTGTGGGAAGTAAAGCGTTAGAATAATAATAGAAACTGGTTTCAGTAGAACCTAATAGGAGTTCATTAAATTCCATTAATGCTCCTCTTTTCCTTTCCCAACCAGTCCAATTATTATCACTTTCATTGAATTGTCTTATTCTATGATAAAAATAAAATATATCCTTGCCATCTTTTGCATATTTTGTATTTAGATCCTTAATGCCTTCGAACGCGTCAGCAAGAACCTTTTTATCTCCCTTTATATTTGGCTCCTGCGCATCTCTAAAAGCTCCTATTAGCGCAAAGTATAAATTCTTTTCCCTATTAGCAGCATAATGGTTTTCAATGTTATGAAGCAATTCTGTTACTCTTTTTTCATCGGTTAATATAGCTGGTACAACAACAATCGTAGATAATTCCTCTGGAATTCCATCCTTAAGTTCGAGGCATGGAAAGATCGAAGGTCTTTTCACCCTACAGATTATCCAATTCACAATCGTCACAGAAATCTCTGTAATAGGTAAAATGACAGCCAAACCAACCATTATTGACTGTTGAATCAAGTTTGGTAATGATAAGTTGCTTAAATATAATAGAATCAACCCAAGTATAATTACTGTTGAAAACCCTAATGCTCCTAAATATATAAAACCAGGATGGGTAATAATGTAGTCAATTTCCTTTTTATGTACTTTAGCCTTACCCTTTTGATTTGTCTCAAGTTCTGTCTGACCCTTTCCAAAGAGGTAATACCCAACATGTGATCTTCTCTTATACCTGTTTTTGTTTTCATGCATTTCTTGATTATCTAAATGCGCTTTTTTTGCAAGATTAATAGCCTCTTTGGCAATATGAAGCTCTGATACTCCATATGTTGTTGCAACTTTCTCTATTTGGCTTCGATAATAGTTTCTAGAATTTAAATCCATTTTCTCATATACATCATCTGGATCTTCTTTTAAAATTTTGTGGACAAAGCTTGTCGCCTCAAATAGATCTCCCCAGTTTATTTTGGATATATATTTTAGACTTACGATACAGTTACCCATTGATACTGCGCTTACTGCTTGAGATTTATGTTCAATCTGCGCAATATTTTCAGTATTGGTTCCGAACTTCTCTAGTTCCTCATCCATTTGCCTCAAAGCGTTGGAGTAGCTTCTACCAGAGCGTCTCAATCTAAATGAAAGATGCTCAACAAAAGATGGATTAGCTTCGTTATTTGTATCTACGAAACTCTTAAAAAGTTTTATAGTCTTGTCGAGCTCGACGATATCATCGTTCCAAGATTTTTCAACAATTTCATCTGCTTGACTCCACTGACTTTGTGTTTCCTTAATTTTCTCACTTATAATTCTTATATTTTCGATTAGCGCAATTTGAACCATTATGGGAATTATGCAAATTTCTCTCTCTAAAAGCACATGGTGAGTTTGATATGCTTCTAGGTATCTTTGCAAAGTATTTTCGTCAATTTTTCCATCTACTTGTGCAACTAGTTCTATCGCTATCGTGAAAATTCTCGTGTAACCTCTGAATGGCCCAGTTTTAAGCACTGGCAGCCTGGCGTAACTTTTCTTAGACATGTCCCTCTTTATGCTTTTGACTTGTTCTTCAATTGCATAAAAATTATCCAATAACCATTCTGCGGCAGGTGGTACTGCTCGTTTTTGTAATAGATATTCATTCAATCCTTTGTAAACCTGAAGTATATAATTAAAATTATCACTTAGCCTTTCTAGTGGCCAGTTTTTAGTGTTACCTTTTGAGGAAATTGCATGTTCAAGCGCCATAACTTTTGCGTAATTTTCTAATTCTTCTACTGTCAAGGAAGCTTTTCTAACACTAATACTCCTATTTTTCCTAATTCGTATTAGTACAAATACAAATAAAGCAATAAAAAACAAAGCTAACCCAATTTCAACAATATAGTTTAAAATTTGGTTACTCATTTTCGCACCTCCTTAAATTGTCATCCCTATTAAAACTTGCTCTGAATAGATTGGTAGGTAGGGTTTTGATACTTTAATACATCTATAATTATAGCATAGAACTATTGTAAAATCTCTTATATTTAGCCATATCTTGTGGTAATGAAATTTCTTCAACTTTAATTAAAACATCCGATTTAATTTTGAATTCTAAAAGCTCTGTTTTGATTCTTTCTGTAATCTTTTCAGCCAATATTTTGTTTTCATAATCGCTCTTATCTAATAGGTCTAGTATTATTTCCAAAGAAGTTTCGGTATTTTGAATTACTTTAAATTCCCTAATTTTATCGCTAGTCGTAATAATCCATCTACTAAATAAGTCAGGGAAAATATGCTGTTCTTTACCATTTTGTGTCTGAAAATAAAGCACATCATCATGTCTTCCAAGAACCTTCCTTATGACCCTAAAGTTGCTCCCACAAGTACATGGCTCGCCTAATACAATAATATCATTCATTTCATATCGTATCAGCGGCTGCGCAGTATTGACAAGATTTGTAACCAGCATATTTGAAGCTATAATGCCTGCCTTTACAACAGGCTCGCCTTGGCCATCATATAGTTCTACAAAAACCATATCTTCATTAATATGAAGATTACCATGCTTGCATGCACTTCCAATCTGCCCTTCGCTCGCCTGATATATTTCAATAACTTTAGTGTCAAATTCTCTAGAAAAGCGTTCTTTATCTTCTTTATCTAAAACCTCAGCATAGCAAATAATAATTTTGATTTTCGTTTTGATTTTAGATGCAAAAGGAAGGATAATTCTAATTAGACTTGGAGGTCCCATTAAAACATTTATCCGTCTCTCATTAATCTCATTAATAAT
>CAYRVM010000075.1:0-2911 GCA_964427575.1 uncultured Oscillospiraceae bacterium
TGAAGTAGCGCCAGTTTCAGATGACTTCCCTTATGAGTTGGTAAATTTGAAGAACACATACAATTGGAGAAAAGGAAGATTGACGATTCCAATTTTTAAATACGAGGATTATGTCATTTGGGGACTTACGGGAAAGGTAATACACAACCTTGCCAATATTATCAATAAAGGAGGGAGCAAGGATGAAATATAAAATTGCTCTATGCCAAATCAAAGTTGGTATGAACAAGAAAGAAAACATGGATAAAGCCGAAGAAATGATTAGAGATGCAGCATCTCACGCGGCTGATGTTATTGCTTTGCCTGAAATGTTTATGTGCCCTTACTCGAGCAAATATTTTAAAAAATATTCCGAAGCAGAAGGTGGAGAAATTTATAGACGACTTTCATCCATTGCAAAGGAACTAGGAATATATTTGATAGGTGGGACCATCCCTGAAAATGATGGGGAAAAGGTTTATAATACATGTTTTGCATTTGATCAAGAAGGCAAATTAATCGGCAAGCACAGAAAAGTGCACTTGTTCGACATTGATATAAAAGGAGCGATCAGTTTTAAAGAATCAGATACGCTTGAAAGCGGAGATAAATCCACAATCATAGAAACAAAGTTTGGGAAAATTGGAATTGCAATATGCTATGACATGAGATTCCCAGAATTGATTAGAAAGATGACATTAGAGGGGGCTAAGCTTGTAGTCGTTCCTGGAGCCTTCAATATGACAACAGGACCAGCACATTGGGAATTGACGATAAGAGCGAGAGCACTTGATAATCAAATCTACTTTGCCGCAGTATCTCCAGCCAGAGATATGAGATCCGCTTACCAAGCATATGGTAACTCCGCAGTTGCTAATCCATGGGGAGTATTTTCTGGGAAAATTGATGAAAAAGAAGGTATTGTATATTCAGATATTGATTTGGATTACGTGGATGAAGTAAGAGAGCAGCTACCGCTTTTGAAACACCGAAGAGAAGAAATATACAAATAGTATCGCAATAATTGAAGAGGATTTTAATGATAAATAAATTCCTACCTACGAATTTAGAAGAAGCAAAAGAGAGAGGCTGGGAACAGCTTGATTTTGTCATAATAACAGGAGATGCCTACGTGGATCATCCATCCTTTGGGCATGCAATAATCAGCAGGCTTCTTGAGAGCTATGGCTACAAGGTAGGGATTATTTCTCAGCCAGATTGGAAAACAACAGTTGATTTCAAAAGACTCGGAAAGCCAAGGCTGGCTTTTCTTATAAATTCAGGGAACGTAGATTCGATGGTGAATCATTATACTGTTTTTAAAAGAATGCGATCTATCGATGAATATTCACCGGGTGGAAAAGCGGGAAAGAGGCCTGACAGAGCGGTTATCGTTTATAGCAATAGAGCAAAAGAAGCATATAGCGATGTGCCGGTAATAATAGGTGGGCTTGAGGCAAGCTTGAGAAGATTAGGGCATTATGACTATTGGGATAATAAAATAAGACGATCCATCCTGCTCGACTCAAAAGCAGATTTACTTATCTACGGAATGGGTGAAAAACCTATAGTCGAAATTGCAGCTGCTTTGGATTCTGGTATAGAAATTGATCATATAAAATGGATTAAGGGGACAACATGCAAAATAGTTGAGCCTGATTTTGATAAGTTGAGAGACGAGTATAAGGACGCTATAATCCTACCAAGCTATGAGGAAATCAAGAACTCAAAAGAAGCATATGGAGACAGCTTTAAAATTCAGTATGAAAACAATGATTCAATAAATGGATCTCAACTAATAGAACCTTATGAAAACAACACATATGTAATGCAAAATAGCCCTGCTCAGCCCTTAACGACGCTAGAGTTGGATGACGTATACGAGTTGCCATATGTTGGAACATATCACCCTAGCTATGAGAATTCAGGTGGAGTTCCTGCCATAAAGGAAGTCAAATTTAGCATTACGGCAAATAGAGGATGCTTCGGTAGCTGTAGCTTTTGTGCACTCACATATCATCAAGGCAGAAGAGTGCAGGGAAGAAGCAAAGAATCCTTGGTTAAGGAAGCAGAAAAGTTAACTGAGCTTCATGATTTCAAAGGATATATTCACGACGTGGGAGGCCCAACAGCCAATTTCAGAAACCCTTCGTGCAAAAAACAACTTACATTGGGCACCTGCAAGGACAGAGAATGCCTATGGCCAACCCCTTGCCCACATCTTGAAATTGACCACAGCGAATACATTGATATTCTGAAAGAAATCAGAAACTTGCCAAAGATCAAGAAAGTCTTCATACGATCAGGAATAAGGTATGACTACGCCATATACGATAAGAAGAGCGATTTTATTGAAGAGGTTTCTAAACATCATATCAGCGGAACACTTAAAATCGCACCTGAACATATCTCCAAAAGAGTTTTAAATCAAATGCGAAAACCGGGCAAAGAAGTTTTTGAAAAATTTCTAGCTGAATATAAAAGAGTAAATGACAAATTGGAGAGCAAGCAATTTATCATTCCATATTTTATCTCATCTCATCCTGGTTCAACACTTGAGGATGCAATTGCTTTAGCTGAATATCTTAAGAAAAGTGGCTTCGTTCCTGACCAAGTTCAAGATTTTTACCCGACACCAGGGACATTGGCAACATGCATATATTATACTGGGATAGACCCATTTACTAAACAAAATGTATACGTGCCTAGGGATATGGATGAGAAGAAAACGCAAAAGGCGCTTCTGCATTTCAACAAACCTGAGAACAGGAAACTTGTTCTTGAAGCGCTTAAAAAAGCTGGAAGAAATGACCTGATAGGATTTGGAAAAGACTGCTTAGTAAAGCCAGAAACAAATCAGAAAGGGGTAAGATAAATGAGCCTTCTTAAAAAACTTCCTTACATTATAGAAAAAGGACAAAATGAATATAAA
>CAYRVM010000075.1:2921-7607 GCA_964427575.1 uncultured Oscillospiraceae bacterium
AGTAGTTGCAAGGATTCGCTCTTACTAGTTGAGCGAGTTGGAAATGAAAGCGAAAATCTTATAGTAAATAGCGAAAATACTGAGTTCATGAAATATCTCCTGAATAAAAAAGGCATGCTAGGAAAATTTGATTTCATATATATAGACCCTCCATTTTATTCTAATGCAGATTATGTAACGAATATAAAGATTGATTCAGAGAAAATGGGAAGCACACATCTAATTAAACAGCATTCCTACCATGACACTTGGGAAAATGGAATGGAAGAATACTTAGTTATGCTTACCACTAGGTTTTACATGATAAAGGACTTGCTTGTTGAAACTGGAAGTTTTGCTGTGCATCTAGATTGGCATGGTGTTCATTATGTGAAAATAATCCTTGATGAAATCTTTGGCGAAAAAAACTTTATCAATGAAGTCATTTGGCATTATAAATCTGGGGGAGTAAGCAAAAGATATTTTGCAAGGAAACATGATAATATTCTGATCTATGGAAAGACAGACAAGTATTTTTTTGAAGCTCAAAAGGAAAAATCATACAATCGGGGATATAAACCATATAGATTTAAAGGGGTTAAGGAATATAAGGATGAAGTTGGTTGGCATACGATGGTAAGCATGAAGGATGTGTTCTCCATTGATATGGTGGGAAGAACATCTTCAGAAAGAACGGGTTATGCTACTCAAAAACCAGAAGCACTTATAGAGAGGCTTCTTCTAAGCTGCACAAAGGAAGGCGATTTGGTCGGAGATTTTTTCTCTGGCTCATCAACAGTTGCAGCTGCATGCGAAAGACTAGGCAGAAAATGGATATGCTGTGATATGGCAAAGTCTGCAATAATGAAGTCAGTACCAAGACTATACAATCTTGGGGCAAACTTTGAGCATTTTGAAGATCAAAACCTTACATACATATTTAGAAACGATTTAATTACCAATACGAGTTTGAAAGCAGAACTCGGAAATGATAAGATGGAAATGACAATTGAACTTATGGAATATGTTTATGAAAACTTTGATTCGATACCTGTGGATTATAAGTATTTAAATCAACTTATCGAAATCGCTGAAAAGGATTCCACAATGTTAATTGATTATTTTTCAATTGATTACAATTATGATGGGAAAGTATTCAAACCAGACAATTTTGTTGTGAGAGATAAAGGCATACTGACAAAATCAGTTACGTTTATTGCGAATAGAAATAATACAATTGCATTAAGAGCAGTTGATGTATTTGGAAATATGGTCTTTAAAACATTTGATATAAGGGGGTTGAAGTAACGTGGGTGACAAAATAAAGAAAATAATAAATAAAACTTTAGGTTTAATAAAAGCCAAAAGAAGAAAACTTACTAAAGAGAGAATGATAAAGTTAGGTATTAGTCTTTTCATGGTTACCCTAGGATGCGCAATAACTGCCTTCTCTACAATAGGAATTCTGATTCCAAACGGCTTAAGCTCGGGTGGTTTAACGGGTATAGTTAGAGTACTAGAGGGCTTTATTGACATTGATTTCTCAACTATGTTTTATATTGGAGCATTAATAATATTTATAATTTGCTGGGTAGTATTAGGATTTAAAGAAGCTAGAAAAATACTTTTGCTTACAATTATGTTTCCAGCATTTTTGGTTGTTTTTCAAAAGACAAATATTCTATTGCTAGAAGAAAAAGATACTATTTTGGCAGCTATTTACTCCGGAGTAATATCAGGCATAGGAGCAGGAATTGTATACGGGCAGGGATTTTCTTTCGGGGGAACCGATGTTATTGCTAAAATAATAAAGAAAAAAATATTTCCTTTTGTAAGTTTAAGCCAAGTTTTACTTGTTATTGATGGGATTGTAATAATAATGTCCGGCTTTGTATTTGGAAGAAATATTGCGTTATATGCACTTGTGACACAAGTTATATTTTCTAAAACAGTCGACGTAATAATGTTTGGATTTGATTCCAAACTCGTTCAACTTGAAATAATAACAAATAAGCATGATGATATTTCTGATTATATTCTTGAAGAAATTGGAAGAGGGGTTTCAAATGTAGTCATAACAGGCGTATATACCGGCGAACAGAAGAATAAAATTGTGACCATCTGTTCACCACGAGAAAGCATGCTAATAAAAGCCCATATTGCAGAAGTGGACAAAAATGCCTTTGTTAGCGTAATTCATGTAGATTCTGTATGGGGAAGAGGAGCCGGATTCGGATCACTTTCCGATAAAGAATAACCAAGACTTTAATGCAGAGAATAAATAGTTGTTTTAATTATTTTCTGTATATAGTATAATTACAATGTCAAAAAAAACCATATCTTTTATGATTAAGAGGAGAAAAAGAATGAAAAAAGTATTATCTTTAGTTCTTGTACTTATGCTAGTTTTAGGCCTAGCTGCTTGTGGCGCTGCTGAAGCACCGGCTGCAACTGTAGCTGTAACTATGATTACAGACACAGGTGGACTTGGAGACCAATCTTTCAATGATTCTGCTTGGGCAGGATTAGAAAAAGCAAAAGCTGATCTTGGAGCTACTACAAAGGTTCTTGAATCACAAACTGCTGATGACTATGCAGCTAATCTTTCTGCAGCAGCATCAGAAGGTTCTGATCTAATAATCTCAGTAGGATTCCTAATGGCTGAAGCAACAGCTGCAGCTGCTGCTCAATTCCCAGACCAAAAGTTTGCTATCATTGACTCAACTGTTGATGCACCAAACGTAGCTGGTCTTACTTTCAAAGAACATGAAGGTTCTTTCCTAGTTGGAGTAATTGCTGGTCTTACAACTAAAACTAACAAAGTTGGTTTCGTTGGAGGAATGCAATTCCCACTTATCGAAAAATTTGAATATGGCTTTAAAGCTGGTGTTAAATCAGTTAATGCAACTGCTGAAGTTTTAGTTAACTACACAGGCGTATTTGATAATCCTGCTCTTGGAAAAGAAGCTGCATTAGCTCAATTCCAACAGGGCGCTGACGTTATATTCCACGCTTCAGGCGCATGCGGAATTGGCGTTATCGAAGCTGCTGGCGAACAGGGTTTCTGGGCTATCGGCGTTGACCAAGATCAATCTGCTTTAAATCCTAAAGCTGTTCTATGCTCAATGATTAAGAGAGTTGATAATGCTACTTTCTTAGCAACTAAAGGCGTAGTAGACGGAACATTTGATGGAGCCAATATCGAATTTGGTCTTGCTGAAGATGGCGTTGGATACAGTGACTTGGCTGGAAATGTTCCAGCAGAATTAGTTGCTCAAGCTGATGCTTACAAGGCTGCTATTGTTGCTGGTACTTTTGCAGTGCCAACTGACAAAGCTACTTTCGACGCATTTGTTGTTCCAACAATTTAGTATTAATTTGAATTAGATTTTGTGATAAGGCCAGGCATCCGCCTGGCCTTATTATAGATTTAAGCATGCAGATTTAATCCTCATCATATTTTGCTGATTGTGTCTTTATACTTAAAACTATAATAATTATATGGAATTGAAAGGTTGGGTTCTAATTTGTCTAAAGTTGTTGAAATGAAAAACATCTCCAAGATTTTTCCTGGAGTTATAGCAAATGACAATGTCGATTTTTCTTTAGAAAAAGGTGAGATACATGTTCTTCTTGGCGAAAATGGAGCCGGAAAAACAACCTTAATGAATATTCTTTATGGTCTATATCAACCTACATCCGGAGAAGTTTTTATAAACGGTGAAAAGCATGAAATAAAGAGCCCTACTACAGCAATCAAACTGGGTATCGGCATGGTGCATCAGCATTTTATGTTGGTCCAACCATTTACGATTACAGAAAATATAATTCTAGGGCATGAACCTTCCATTGCAAAAGGTTTAAAGCTTGATATGAAGACAGCTATTGCAAATGTGCAAAAAATATCTGATGATTTTGGCCTAGAAGTTGATCCAAATGCTAAAATTCATGACATTTCAGTTGGTATGCAACAAAGAGTAGAAATACTTAAAGCACTTTATAGAGGTGCGGAAATATTAATATTAGATGAACCTACCGCTGTTCTTACTCCTCAAGAAATTGATGAGTTGGGAGTTATTTTGGATAACTTAACAAAAGAAGGCAAATCAATAATTCTAATTACCCATAAACTAAAAGAAGTTATGGAAATGGGAGACAGAATAACCGTTGTGAGACGTGGAAAAGTCGTAGAGACATTATTTGCTAAAGATACTACCCCTGATGCCTTAGCTGAGCTAATGGTGGGTAGAAAAGTTAAGCTTTTTAGCGATAGGACAGAGAAAAAAACAGGCAAGGTAATAATATCCGTAAAAGGATTGAAGGTTTTAGACAATAGAAAGCTTGAGGCTGTAAAAGGAGTAGACTTTGACATTAGAGAAGGGGAAATCTTTGCCATTGCTGGGGTAGATGGAAATGGACAAACTGAATTGGTAGAAGCATTGACAGGCCTAAGGAAAATACAGGGTGGAGAAGTTAAAATCAACGAAATAGAAACGACCCATCTTCATACAAGAAACATTAATGAAACTGGCGTTGGACATATTCCACAAGATAGACAAAAGAGAGGTCTTATATTAGATTATTCCCTTGCAGAAAACATGATACTAGGGTATCACTACAAACAAACATTCAGAAAAAATGGACTTATGAATTATCCTGAGATACATAAACATGGACAATTTTTAATTAAAGAATTTGATGTAAGAA
>CAYRVM010000076.1:0-7568 GCA_964427575.1 uncultured Oscillospiraceae bacterium
AGAAAGAAAACGGGAGTAGATTTTTTCATCTACCCCCACAGTTGAATAACAACCTGTTTTGTTTATGCAGTTTAAACCGGTTCGAAATACGTATTGCACTTCAATTCTTGACATAGGCTGAGGATGGTCCAGCACCAACTATACGCAAGTATCCGATTTTTACCAAGTTAGTCAAAGTACGCTCAACAGTCACCTTGCTAATATCCGGGCAGTTATCCAAAATTTCCTTCTTTGTTATTTTGCCAACTTTTCTATCGATTACCGCTTTGATTCGATCTGGTTTGGACATCTCTCTATATCTTAAATGTTCCACTCGATTCTCGAACTCTCTGTAGGCCTTAAGAATTATCCCGAGAAGGTATTTAACAAAAGGCTCATAGGTGTCTGATTGTTCATGCCATTTTTCTGAACTAGATTGTAGCGCCTCATAATATGTTTCTTTTGATTTTTCTATTAGCATTTCAAGGCTAACATATTTTCCTATAATATAGCCCGCCTTATAAAGAAGCAATAAAGTTAGTAGCCTGCTCATTCTACCATTTCCATCATTGAAAGGGTGAATGCATAAAAAGTCCAAGATAAACATGGAGATTAAAAGCAAGTCATCATGTTTTCCGCTCTTTGTTACTTTAGAAAATTCACTGCATAGACTTTCGGTCGCTTCTGCTGTCTGAAATGCAGGTGTAGGTCTGAAGCGTGTTTTTTGGTTTCCATAGGCATCCGTTTCTGCAATGATATTATCAGCATTTTTGTAATTTCCGCCAACAGAGTACTTGGAGAATGAATATAAATCACGGTGGAATTGTAGAATCATATTTGGATTTAAATTAATATATTCATAACTTTCATGTATGGTCGCAAGCACTTCACGATACCCGGCTATTTCCTGCTCTGATCGATTTCTAGGCTCCGACTTCTCTTTCACAAGTTCTTCAAGTCGTTTGTCTGACGTAAAAATTCCCTCTATCCTATTAGATGCCCCTGTACTCTGTATTTTTGCGACTTCATAAAGTGTAGATAATATATCTGCATCTGCTTCAATAAATAATTCTTGTTTGCCCTTATGTTCATGTATCCCCGCAAGCAATTGAACTATTTCAGGGTTCAAAAGCTTCGATGCTGCTTGATCGTATTTAAACTCTTTCATCGCTTATCTCCTTCATTTATGAAATATCTCCATCATTGTACCACTCAATGAAGGAGTTTGCAATAATCATGAAGGAGATATTGCTTTTAACAAGATGGTTTTATTCGACATCTTTCGATTTTGCAGCGATTTCAATGGAATGCGCAGGGGGATATCCCCCCATTCTTTAATTTGGAATGCGCAGCAAAAAGCATTGGTGGAGAATACCTCCGGTCGCAAAGCTCCCTACGCTGTCGCCTTTTCTACTCAGCTAAAGCTGAAGAAAATGCGCAGGGGATCGAACCCCTGACCTCTTGGCTGCCAGAAATACAATGGCAGTCATATGTAGTACGATCTAATTCTACATACGTTGAAATAGCTTAGTTTCAGAAGCATGGCAATGGTATGTAGTAATATCCATTATGGTCCAATCTCATCGGCTCTGCAGTCAATTTTGCAGTCATTATCAAAGGGACTGCATTAAAATTATTGATTGACGTTAACGCACGCGTGCGTTAGCCGTGTGTTAACTTGGTGTGTTACTTTTGGATAATATATTTAGAATATCGTCCTTTTCCAAATAGTTCCAGATCCCCCTTTTGCGTTAGTGCTGCCAATAATCTATATGCTTGTGGTTCACTGACATGGAATAATTCTGCTATATTTTTTCTTGTAACATACCCTTGTTTTTTTGCAAGTTTTAATGCCAATTCTTCATGTCTAATACTGTCAATGTCGTTTTGCCTCACATAGCCAATTGAATTGTCGCTCCATTTGTAAACTTTTGAGCTTAACATATATGCGCGTCCTCTGCCGTTACCCATGGCCTCAACTAACCCAGCTTCAATTAGTCTTTCAATTGACCATATCCCCCCACAAATCGTTGATATTTCAAGGGTTTTTACGCGGACGATGGGAATTGCGCCGGCGGTTCATCCAGTTGTAAACTACACTTGCCAAAACAGTAGAATGTAGACCGACTAATTTGTTTAGACAGTCAAGTTTACTTTAATTGAGTCAGCACTTCATGGATAATCCCTACAGCTACCCATGATGTAATATTATTGGAATCCAGCGGTGGAGACACTTCCACGATATCCAGCGCTCTAATAGGCAACTCCTTCAATACTAGTCTTACCAATTCTAGAAGTTCTCTGCTAGAAATCCCTCCCATGACAGGCGTACCTGTCCCCGGAGCATAAGCCGGATCCAGAACGTCAATGTCCAGCGTGAAGTAGAGGGCATCGTAGCCTCTAAAGTGTTCTTTAATTTTATTAAATGCAATCATATATCCTTCTAAGTAGATTTCTCTAGCAGAGATAACACAGATGCCTTTGTTCTTATTAAGGAATTGAATTTCCTCATCTTCTGCCACCCTGACGCCCAAGAATAATAAATCCCTCGTTGAGATGATATCATCTACTGCACGTTTCTCGGTATTTGCGTGTGACCACTTATTCCCATCAAAATTATCACATAAATCAAAGTGCGCATCAAAATGGATGATACCAATCTTTGCTTTTGGATTCTTATACCGTTGGTATTTACCAAATGCTCTATGCATGGGGATGGTTACCGAATGATCACCGCCTAAAATCAATGTGAATTTATTGAAGTGCATTGCCTCATAAGCGATTCTTTCAGCAACGTTAAAAGTCGTTTCCCAACTTTCAAATATTGGGACGTCGCCAAAATCATAGACTAGATTCCGGTTAGATGTAATTGAGTCCCAGGTTTCGTTTGATTCAGACATATATCTGCCTGTAAGTTCCCGAATGAGTTCGGGCGCCTTAGCGGCGCCCTTCCCAAAACTCGTTCCTCCATCAAACGGAATACCTAAAACACATACCTTCGATGCTTCTGGTTTTTTGGCATTTAAACCTAGCCAGTGATTATCCATTATGGTTTCTACCCTTTCTTCCATTATCTGTTTCTCTGTGCACTTATTCTCCAATATAGAACATATCCCTCATGTAAAGCCTTCCTTCGGGTTTTGGATCATTGACTACCTCCAATGGGGAATCGTTGATCACCATAGTCGCACGCGTATCCATATTATATTTGGGCCATGCCACTTCGCCCTCAATGCTTTGATTGCCTTCACGGGCAAAGTTTGTCCACATTGCCTGGGTTTTTTGGGACAGTTCTACAGGTAGATCGGTTCCTGCATAATTTATGGCACTAACATCTTCCAAGTTACCGAAAACAAACGGTAACTCAACAGCATGACAAGCTCCGAGACCTGGAACTTTTGAATCCCACGTCCAAAAATACATATACACATTGTTGTATTTGGACTGTAGTTCGGCAAATATCATCGAGGGTTGTCTGAGCCAGAACTCCCCGGCGAAGTCCGTGTATTTCTGTGGATTCCCTTCCTGCGAGGCTATGTAACGATCCGCTGCAGAAGTATTTTCACCCATGGCTTTGCCCATTATGGTGCCTCCCGCATATTCATCGCCAAGATCGGTTTCGATGGTTGGCCAATCATACAATTTAAAGTAGTTTATCTCATCTTCATTTGTGCCTATGAGCACTTCAACGTCTGATCCCTCACCATTCTTGATGGCCTGAAAGACATCCAAAGGTACGACGTAATTATCAGCATGTGCACCCCATGTCGAAATATCTATCGTATCCCCCAACGCATCAGCCAATCTGTTGGAAACGTCTGCAATCTCTTCTGTGCTCAATTGATTTAACTCATCAATCGTGGTTTTTCCAGCAACTTCTAAGAATTTTTGCGCGATTAACTTGCTCTGTGCGGTTTCATCCACATCTTTGCTGCCTGCTACCTTTAAGCTTGCCGGTCCGCCACTTTCAATGATAGCTCTTTGGAATAAGCCATCTGACATGGGTGTCGCCATGAGTCTTATAATTGCGGAGCCCCCGGCCGACTCTCCAAATACTGTGATATTGTCAGGGTCTCCTCCAAAGCTTGAAATATTTTCTTTTACCCATTTCAATGCTGCGAGTTGATCTAGCACTCCAAGATTTCGAGAATTGGCATATTCTGCCCCACCAATTTCCGATAAATCCAAAAATCCGAATGGACCTAACCTGTAATTAAACGTAACCATAACCACATCATTACTCTCTACGAAATTTTCTCCGTTATAAAGAGAGTCTGCCGAACCCCCGCTGACATATGCGCCACCATGGATAAATACCATTGTGGGCTTTTTAGCCGCTATATCTTTTGTCCACACATTCAGGGATAAGCAGTCCTCACCTTGTTCTGTAAGTGATGCTTGTTCAAGCTCATCAATTGGTTGAATCGACGTATGGCCAAAGGCATTGGCCTCATACCGCTGATCCGATGGTTCCATGGGTACAGCTTCCTTCCATCTCAGGTCGCCCACCGGCTGCTGAGCATACGGAACACCCAAAAACGAAATGACGCCACTTTCGCCTAATTGACCTGCGAACTGGCCGTATTGCGTATCTGCAACCTTTGCATCGTCGCTACTGCTTTTCATTCCACAACCGTTCAATAAAACGATTATCATCATCACAGCCATCATGATAGAAATTGTCTTCAACCTTTTCATGTTTCTAACCTCCTTGGTTTAATGGTTTAAAGTGTTTTTTCCTTTATACACCCAGGCGGAATAAAAACAATAGCACCCAAGTTCCATCTTTTGTATGGTACCAGGTGCTATTTGTAATACTCATTTATTAGAAAGGCTACGATTAATAATGCTACCCTTTCTGCTTTAGGATGTAAACAATCTCATGTCTGTTTTTTGCATTGGTTTTTTTGAAAATATTATTGATATGCCTTTTCAAAGTATACATGGAAATTGTAAGTTCTTTTGATATCTCTGTGTTGCTGCTTCCTGCAA
The DNA here is from genome assembly GCA_964427575.1 of uncultured Oscillospiraceae bacterium. Classification (GTDB taxonomy): domain Bacteria; phylum Bacillota; class Clostridia; order Peptostreptococcales; family Anaerovoracaceae; genus JBAWWY01. Next base: position 4,972 of record CAYRVM010000076.1, read on the forward strand.
CCATTAATATAAGCACTTCAATTTCCCTTGGGGTTAGTTGAAATTTCGATGCGGCTTCTTGAACCAGTGACTTGGCAATCTCAATATTTAGTATATCTAATTGGCTTACAGTAACATCGGGTTTTGTCCACAATGCTTGATAGCCAAAATATATGATTGCAATATTTACTGATAAGTAGAGTAAGATTACTGCATCGAACGGATATATGAACCAACCGGAAGGTCCGATGAATCTTAAAACTACATCCAAATCGTATATCAAAAACCAAATAAAATATAGCGGCATCAAAATGCTTAGTATTAGCAGAAGTTTCTTTCGCTTTTCGACTTTCATTCTAAGTGATTTGGCGATGTAGACTATACTGCATTCAAGTGTCGCAACAAACAGGACAACCTCTGCAATCACCGAAAGAGTTTGCCCCATCAGGCCTTGGACGCGATCAAGATCGTTGGTATACATGACATAAACGATTGCCCACAGAATCACATATGCGAAGCCTGCGGATATAGCAACATTCTTGTTTAATTTGCTTTGCTGGTTTTCGGCTAAACTGTCCGCATAATTTACCCAACAAATTATAAATACCACATAACTGATATCAAAAATCGAAAAAATTAAATGGCTCATGGATTCTGCTTGATTGAACAATCTGGTAAAGAATATCCCGAAATTTACTGTAAGGTACACAAAGAATGCAATATTGAAATAAAGCAACTTCTTTGTAACATCGTTCGCCTGCGACTTTAATGAAAGGCTATTTAACGTCATATTGGCGATACCCGAAAAAAAGGACAAGATATACAATATTAGGATAATATCTTTCATAAAAAAGCCTCATATTTTTCGTTTGCGAGCAGCTGCTTGTAAGGTAAATTATCTTGATTGCAGTAAATGACTGTGCCTAATTCTTAGTAATCTTATCATCAGATAATATGGCTGTCAACAAAGCCATACTAAGGTTGCTATTTTACTAGAACTCAATAGACATGTTGTGCAGCAAAGGCTAATTGCCAGTATTCCTAAGTATTCGCTCCTGCTCAGCTAAAGCTGAAGAAATGGGCAGGGGGATTAAAATCCCCCAATTAGTCAAATCTATAAAACAAAGGATAGCCGCAAGGGCTATCCTTTGTTTTATGGTGGAGAATAGGGGGATCGAACCCCTGACCTCTTGGCTGCCAGCCAAGCGCTCTCCCAGCTGAGCTAACCCCCCACATATAAGGGCATTTCCTGGGCTATTTTGCGATTTACTTTTCAATCTTTATCTGCTTTTGCGAAGTCCTATTTTAATCTTGAACTTTGCTCCCATATTTTGTCCTCAGTTTTTTGAAAACAATTTCCCCGTCAACCATTTCCTTAGATGCAATTTGGTTTTCCGCAACTAGCAATTTTTTATAGACTTCTGCGAGGGCAATTTCTCTTTCATAAGTTTCAATACTCATTATTACTAGGTCGCCATATCCATTTTTTGTAATGAAAATCGGTTCCTGTTTACTGTGGCAAAACTCAGAAATTTCATTTGTATTTCTCAAATCAGTAATTGGTCTAATCTGTGGCATAAAATCACCTCCTAATTATTATGTTGTAATTATAACATAATAATGTACATTTTAGAAGGATTAATTTTATGAAGACAACTGGTTTTATATTTTCATGTTTATAATATTACTATTTTTCTGTTTTTACTAATGCTTTTATTCGACATAAGCACTGTTTGCTTTGTCCACAATGTGTTATGAAAAGCCTTATTTGATTTAGATTCACAATGCGCAGTGAAAATTCTGTAGTACGAGGCGCCAGGGTTAAATTATGAGGAGCGTATTACGCATACGTGATGAATAATTTTACCCGCTGCAACGAAGTAATTCAGGCTTTTAACAAGCATTATTTATTTTAGTTTTTTCTTGTACGTTTCGCGGCGTTCCTTGGCCTCGTCGTATAAAATCTGCTCCATTTCATTTTCCGGAGTGAAACCTTGCAGTTTTTTTGGCTTTCCTATTTTGTCTAGGGCTACCATGGTGAAATATGCTGTCAAAGCAACTTCTGGATCACAATCAGATTCTAGCTCTTCGACTTCTGTAGTTACAATTACTTCCATTGTTGTATTACCTACATAGACTATTTTGGCAATGCAAGTAACCATTGATCCTAAAAGCACTGGCCTCAAGAACTGGAGTTCGTCCACTCTTGCTGTAACAACGTTGCTTTTTGAATATCTGTGCGCAACGGCACCTGCCGCGCTGTCCATCATTTTCATGATTTCGCCCCCGTGGACATTCCCAGCAATGTTTGCCTGGGCTGGGAGCATTATTTGGCTCGTTATAAGTTCTCTCTTTTGCTGCATTTTTGCTCCTCCTTGGATTCACGATCCGATATACATGATTTGATGTGGCAAAGTATTATTTGTTTTATATTCACAATGCGAAGTGAAAATTCTGTAGTACGAGGCGCTAGAGTTAAATTATGAGGAGCGTATTTACTATACGTAACGAATAATTTCACTCGCAGCAACGAAGTAATTCAGGATTTTAACGAGCATTTAGTTTATTGTAGCTTATTTGGTCCGCCTTTTCAAGCAACAATACCGACGCCACTATCA